>JBAVAA010000450.1:0-12265 GCA_049585515.1 Terriglobales bacterium
GTTGAAAACTTCTGGGGGCGGCAAAGAGTACGCAAGGCTAGATCTGCATCGCTGCAGAACCATCTCGAAAATCTTGCGGCGAACGATTTTTATCAGCGTTCTGATGAAATAGCGCCCGTGAGGGCACGGTTCCAGTCTTGGCTCCAACGATTGAAATCTACAACGGCAAGCACAGCTCCCGGGGATCTTAATCAAATTGTCAGTGAGTTGGGAAACGCCAGAAGTCAGCTGGCGTCAACAGCTCTCGGGCTCGAGCTCTTGATCAGTGAGGTGAATCGGATCAAGATGGAGGCAGATTCCGCGGGCCAGATATCGCCTGCCTCCGAGGCGGTCCTCCGCGCATGCGCCTGCAGTATGGATGAGAGCGTCGTCTACTGTCTAGGAATCAACTTGGTCGCGAAAAAACAGTCGGCAAAGGCTGCCGAACGTGCGCAAGCCAGCCAAAGCAGTACCGGATCAACCAAAGAGAACGAGTCACAGAAACCCGAAGACGAACAAAGCCGTAGCGAGAAGGCTGAAGAACAGTTTGCGGCAGAGGAATGCAGGGATCTGCTGGTTTGTACGATCGAAAGCGTTGCACGCCGACTTAGCCAACGGAAGCAACATATCGAAAAGTCGCAAGGTCAAGCGAGCTGGGCAACCGCTGTTTTGCTCGATGAACGCACGAGTGAGCGATTCGAGAGGGCGGAAGCGCGCTACCACGCTCGACTCTATCGGGCGATGGCAGCCCTGCAGGCAGATGAGAAAGACAATGATGCTTCCAAAATTTTGGCCACCGCTTATCAAGGAGAAAGTTCTTTTTCGAAAAAATGAAAATTGCAAAACGAACCCGAGAACGAAACTGCGGGGGAGCGGTCCCCCGCAGGTGTCCTATCTTTCTACCAAGAAATGGAAGAGCGACAGCTTAGGCGCGGCGCGAAACCTTGTCGCGAAGTCGCAACCCGCCTGGATTGTTGTTGCGCCGGGGGCGTTGACCTCCTTCGAGGCCGTCGCGGAGAAGGATTCAGATACCTTCATCGGCTTGTGGCGGGGTCGAGGGTAAAGGGACAAGCAGGTCAACATCAGGGAAGAAATAAAGGCAGGCCCGCTTTCGGAACCCACTGCCGTGGGCAAGGATTCTGCGGCCTAGATTACGGCGTCGATTCCTCGGCGATCCGCTCCGGTTACGCTCTCAATTTTTCGGCAAACTTCTTTTCCAGCTTCGCCAGCTTGGGCGAGATCACGAACATGCAATACGGCTGGCGCGAATTTTCGTTGTAGTAGTTCTGGTGGTAGCCTTCGGCCGAGTGGAATTCCCCGGCTGGCTCGACTGTGGTCACAATCGGCTCGGGAAATACCTTAGCCGCCGTCATCTCCGCGATCACATCTTCGGCAATCCGCTGCTGCTCTTCATCGGTGTAAAAGATGACGGACCGGTACTGTTCGCCAGCATCATTGCCCTGCCGATTCAACGTGGTCGGATCGTGCACCGCGAAAAAAACGTCCAGCAGTTCGCGATAATTGATCTGGTCGGGATCGAAAGTGACGCGGACGACTTCGACGTGCCCCGTGTCGCCGCCGCATACCTGGCGATAGGTGGCCTGATCGGCGCGCCCGCCCATGTAGCCGGACTCGACATGAGTAACGCCAGTGAGACGCTGAAAAACGGCTTCAATACACCAGAAACATCCGCCGCCGAAAACTGCTGTTTGCTCTTTTGCCATAGCCTCTTAGATGCCATTCCGATGCCGAGGTTCCAGTACTTGGTTCGAAATCGGCGGTAGCCAAGCCTTGGGACGGGCAGGTACAATTTGTGCCCCAGTCAATAGCCCATCCGCAGCCCTTAATGCCAGGAGGACACATGAACGTCGATCTCACCGCCATGAAGCTCACGGTAACTACTCTGCTGACGACTGTCGGCTTAAAAATTCTGGGTGCGATCGCCATCTGGATAGTTGGCCGGTGGCTGATCGGCCTCTCGCTTCGCATGATCGGAAGTGCCTTGCGGAAGCAGAAGATCGATCCCACGCTCATCCGATACATCCACTCGACCGTAGCGGCGGTGCTGAATATCGTGCTGGTCATCGCCATCCTCGGGTTCTTCGGGGTCGAGACCACCAGTTTTGCGGCGCTGATTGCTGCCGCGGGCGTCGCAATTGGCATGGCATGGTCGGGTCTGTTATCCAACTTTGCCGGCGGCGTGTTCCTGGTCATCCTGCAACCGTTCAAGGTTGGGGACTTCATTACCGCTGCCGGAGTGACCGGTACTGTCGAAGAGATTGGACTGTTTGCGACGACCCTGAATACTCCGGACAATGTCAGGACTATTGTCGGGAATGGAAAGGTTTTCGGCGACACGATCCAGAATTTTTCCACTAATCCCTATCGGCGCGTTGACCTCACGGCGCAATTGGCCCACGACGTGGACCCACAGGCGGCGATTGCACTGCTGAAACCCTCGCTCGCCAGGGTATCGAATGTGATAGCGGAGCCTGCCCCCGACGTCGAGATCCTCACTTTCAGCGCTTCGGGCCCAGTGCTGGCCGTTCGCCCCTATTGCAACAACGAACACTACTGGCAAGTCTATTTCGACACCAACCGTCTGATCCGCGAAACCTTTGCGCATGCCGGCTTCCCGGTCCCGGAACAACACTATTCATTGCGTGGAGTGGAGGAAGTCAGGCTCGCGAAAACCGCCTAGGTGCCGGCAAGAATGTTGGCGGTGGTTCGTGACACCGTCGCCTTGCGGTGAACTTACTCGTGGGATTCTCTCCCTACACCGACACCGTAAACGAAGTTTCCGTCCGCGTAACCGGCCGGTAAAGCGTGTCCCGCTCGATCGGTTCGCGTCCGGCTTCTTTGATCAAGCGCACCAGATCGTGCCGCCGCAGACCTTGCGGAGTGGTCGCTCCCGCATCGTGGTAAATCTTCTCTTCGACGACCGTCCCGTCAATATCGTCGGCTCCAAAGCGCAGTGAAATCTGCGCGATCTTCGGCGTCATCATCTGCCAGTAGGACTTGACGTGCGCAAAGTTGTCGAGCACCAGGCGGCTGACGGCGATCTGCTTGATGTCGAGCATGCCGGTGGTCGTGAAGAGATGCTGCAGCGGCGTGTTGGCCGGATGGAAGGCGAGCGGGATAAAAGTCTGGAAGCCGCCGGTCTCATCCTGCAAGGCGCGCAGTTTGAGCAGATGATCGACGCGGTCTTCGTCGTCTTCGATGTGCCCGTAGAGCATGGTGGCATTTGATTTCAGCCCGATCTGGTGGGCGAGCCGCGCCGTATCGAGCCATTGATCGCCGTCAATCTTGTGATCGCAGATAATATGCCGCACCCGGTCGGAAAAAATTTCAGCGCCGCCACCCGGCAGCGAGTCCACTCCCGCCTCTTTCATTTTTTCCAGCGTCTCGCGGATCGTCAATTTGGCCCGCTTCGCCAGGTAAGCAACTTCCACCATGGTGAAGGCCTTCATGTGGACCTGCGGAAAACGCTCTTTCAATCCGGAAACAAGGTCGAGAAAATACTGGAACGGCAAATCGGGATGCAGCCCGCCAACAATGTGGAACTCGGTGATTGCCTCGGTATAACCAGAGGCCGCTGTCTGAAAAGCTTCTTCAAGCGCCATGGTGTAGGCGCCCGGGGCGTCTTTCTTGCGTCCAAAAGCGCACAACCGGCAGGCAGCCACACAGACATTCGTCGGATTGATATGGCGATTTACATTGAAGTAAGCCTTGTCGCCATGCATGCGCTCACGCACCCAGTTGGCCAGCCAGCCCAGGGCAAGGATGTCGCCCGTCCCATAAAGCGCAAGCGCGTCGGCCTGGTTCAGGCGCTCGCCGGCAAGGACTTTATCTTTGATCGGAACAAGGCGCGGATCGTCGGTTCGGAAAGCGTGGGTCTGGAATGGGTGCGAAACAGGCATCGACATTGATGATATCGCAGGAAGCAATGGAAGTCACAGAAACTGTTGCACCCGGCATCCGCGGGAGAGCCCTGTCCACCGGATATGGCATCTAAGCAAAGTACGGGAAAGTACGTTGCCCGCGGGAAATTGAATTGCGCCGCTTCGCAGGAGGCAGTTCAATGAACCGAATCTTGATTGCAGTTCTCTCAGTACTGTTGTTGTGCGGCAGTTTGTTGGCACAATCGCCACAGCCACCGGCCAGCGATAACACAACTCAGCAACAGCAAATTCCGGCCAGCAAGCCGGCATCTTCCACTCCCTCAGCTCAAGGCATATCCCCCAATCAAGCTCCCAGGCTTGCGCCCGGCAGCGTGATTCCGGTGCAGCTCACTAAGAGCGTCGACGCGAAAAAAGTAAAAAGCGGCGATGAAGTCATGGCCAAGGTCACCGTGGATCTCAAGAACAATGCTGGCACCGTTATTGTGCCCAAAGACACGAAGGTCGTCGGACATGTGACCGAGGCCCAGGCGCGCAGCAAGGAGCAAAAAGAATCCGAGGTGGCAATCGCCTTCGACCGCGTCGTTCCAAAGAATGGCAAACCGATGCAGATGCCGATGTCAATCCAAGCCATCATTGCCCCGCCCAATTCGAACTCCACGAGCGCAAGTGCCGCTCAACCCAGTAATCAAGCGACGGCAGGCTATCCGGAACTTGGCGCAGCTTCGACAACTCCCGGCGGACGTCCGGGAGGAATGGAAGGGACAACTCCGATTGCGAGCGTCCCCCAAACCACGGGCAGCGTACCGGTCGAAGCGCCCTCGGGAGCGCAAGCGCGGCAGCCCATCACCGGAAATACGAAGGGAGTCGTTGGAATTGCGAATCTGACTCTTTCGACAGCGGCCGATACGCCGCAGGGGTCAGTGGTGAGTTCTCAAAAAAATAACGTCAAACTCGACTACGGCACTTACTTGCTGTTGCGCGTGGACCAGTGAGAGTGAGCCGGCGGTTGTCTTTGGTGTCCTTGGGCCAACACATTCGCTGAAGAAGCGAATGTGTTGGGCAGGCGTTCGTCATCCATCTTAGAATCCAGATTTTGCGAGGGACCACGCCGGCATAACGAAAACGCTTCTCATTTCGGTAAGATCACTCCAAAGCGCTCGCAAAGGGTTGCGCGCCATTCTTCTTCTCCCGTAAGTAACCGTTCCCGTCGCGAGCCTGAATGTTGCTCAATCAATTCTTTATCCGACAAGGTGAGTCGGCCCTCAGGAGTAGCCAGCGAGCAGATTCGTTGGCGCGTGAAGTGCGAATCGGGCGAGGTCTGATGATAGTGGCACATTCCCGCAAATTCGGAGAGGTCCCGCGGTTGCAGGGTGAACGCGTATTGTCTTCTCCAATTGCCTTCGACCAGGGCCTCCAGGCCCAGCAGGCGGTCCTCTGATGGAGATGGGCCAGTCAAGCGATAAACGCCTCCGCTTTGAGGCTGCTCCATGCGGGAGTCGAGGCGTAAAGGATCCAGGAAGCATTCGCCAAAACCAACATCGGCCAGCCAAGGCTCCTCGAGATCGACGCGCAGCGTGAGATGGTCGAATTCGGGACTGAGGCTGCCCTCTTCGCGAGCGACTTGAGCCGAGAGTAACGTCACCTCGAACCCCAGCGCCCGCAGCAACGCGGCAAAAGCTCCATTCAATTCGTAGCAGAATCCGCCGCGGTGTTCATTGACGATCTTGCGCACAATGGGGGCTTCGTCACAGACAATTTTTCGTCCGAGGCTGATGTCTAGATTTTCGAAAGGCACGGTGAACAGGTGGGCGCGATGAAGAGCGCGCAGAAGATCACCGTTGGGACGATCGATACTAAGAAGATCGATACTAGGAAGATCGCTGCTGCCGCGCTTCAGCAACCCCGGATACTCGATGCGCTGTAGATATGCTTGAAGGTCCATATCGGCGGCCTGAGATGGGACAAGACAGTCTCTAGGCGAGGCCGGGCAGAAACGGCGCGTCTCTAGACCGGCAGTTCTTCCTGCATCCATCCGCTGGCTGCTTCGAGCCTGGGCTCGGTGGCGAGATCCAGAATCAGCTTTTCGAGGACCAGGCGCTTGCTGGGAGGATTCGAGCGTAGCGCCAGATCGGCTTTTGCGACCAGGCGAATGGCACGCGTCAGTTCCCGTTTCGATTTGTAGCGACGCGCCTGCCGGATAATATCGTCGGCCGCAAACGGGGGCACGCGAAAGCCCTGCCACAATGCCGCCCACAACATCCGCTGATCGCGCACGTTGCGCTCCAGAATCACAAGCATCTGGCGAAACGTCTTGGCCAGCATGTAGAGATGGCCGATGGCCGCTTCATCGCCGTCGCCGGTCGAAAGCAGGCCATCGAGCACTCCCAGCGCGCGCGCCGGAGCCTTTGAGGAAATCGCGTCGGTCAACTCGTAGAGCGAACGCTGTTTCGCGGCAAGCACCATGGTCTCGACATCGCCGAGCGTGACTTTCTTTTTTTCACCAACATAAAGAATCAGCTTCTCCAGTTCGTTCGAGACCATCATCATGTCGCCGCCCAGCGCATCGACTAATTCGCGGGCGCCATCGGCGTCGATTTTGACCGCGCGCGTCGCACAGTACTCGCTAATCCAGCGAACGGCTTCACCTTCCTGCACGCGGGCCAGTTCGACGATGCCGCAGAATGGACCCAGGTCTTCGCGGATCTTCTGATAGCGGTCCCTGTCGGTCATCTCGATGCGGCGGGCGTCGGCGGGAATGCTGATGTGATCGGCAACAAACACGATCAGCGCATCGGGATTGGGGTTCTTGCAGTAGGCTTCGATGGCGCCGATTTTTTCTTGGTTGGAGCCGCGGCCAAACAAGGCTTTTACGCCGCGGACGAAAAACACCTGATATGGCGCCATCAGCGAGGGTGTGCGGGCGCGATCCAAAACCTCATTGAGCGAAGTTTCGCCGAGGTCGAACTCAAACAAGGCAAAGTCCCTCGAGTCGGGCGCGACCAGGTGCTCGAGAATTGCATCGCGGCAGCGCTTGCGGAAGAATGTTTCGTCGCCCACCAGCACATAAGCCGGTTTGAGCTTGCGCGACTCCAGGTCGGAGAAAAAGCGGTCGGCTTGGCTGAACGCGGGCATGATCAATCGTAATCTTCAATAGTATTGCATCAGCATCAATAGGCGTCGCAAATCAGTAGGCCTCCAGAATGTTGGCCACCAGAGTGTGCGCGAAATCGCGCGACATCCGATCGATGGCCGGAGAATCTTCCTGAAAAAAGCTGGAGAGATCACGCGACAACTCGTACTGATCGTGAAAAAGATACGACGGGTTCTCGAAAATCACCTTGCCATGGCGGTCGGTCAGTGACACCTGTATGCTCACGGTGACCAAAGCGCTGACGGCGCGCCCAGTCTGGGAGTCGTAAGCCAGAGGGCTCGCCGACGCGGATAAAACCGTTGCTCTTAGCACGGCATCTGCGTCGCTGTGCGCATCATGCACCACATGATACTGTGTGCGCGCATCGAATTCACGCACCACCGCGTCGGTCAGCAGTTGCTCGATGCGAAACGTCTGGCTGTGGCTGACGAATCCGGGGATTGCGATTGTGTGGATGTTCTGTGGCAACTCCACCGCGTTGCCAGCAGTGTGGTAGCCGCAGCCAGACAAGATCAGGGCGAGGCCCAGAGCGAGCGCAATTGGGGACATGCGCGGTTTCGCGGTCCGTCGATTCGTGGCCGAGAAGCTAGGGGAACCGCAGCTCATTGAATCTGGCCTCGCGGGCGGGACGCGGTCAGAGTCTCGGCGCATTCGACGGCAGTCAACGCGGCCACGCGCAGGTTGTCGGTCGTTGCCCAGAGCCACACACCGTTCTTCTGATTAACGTCACCCGTGATTGAGACCAGGATGTCTCCCTGACCAGCAGCGCTAACGCTGGTCGGGGCATCTTCCGGAGTTCCGCTCACCACCACGTGCTCGCCAGCCAGAGCCGCCGACAAATCTGCAATTTTGCCTGCTTGTTCCATCTCCAGGTACACGGAAAAACCGTGCCCATGGAAGACCGGCGCCTGCAGCAACTGGAGGGCAGGCTCAGCTATGCCGCCCGCAATCAGCCGATAGTGCTTTCGGATTCGCTCCGCGACAGCTTCGAGCGACAAATGCGACCTCTGCCCATAGCGCGGCACCATGTTGAAGGCCACCTGGATGTCGAACACGTTCTTTGGCAGGTCCTGGAAGGAGAGCAGATTAACGGTCTGCTCGTGCAATTCGTCCATGCCCTTCTGGCCGATCTCGGACGCCGGTTCCAACACAGTTGCGACCATGCGTTGTATTTTGCCGGCCTTCCCCGCGCGCAAGGCGAGCAGCGCCAGGACGGTGGCGGCGGGATGCGCGACCACGACCGGGCCGGGCTGCAACTGCGGGACAACAATGTTGCCCGTCTGGCGCTCAATCCAGGGCGAGCGCACGGACGCTCCCGGCTCATCTTCGAGCGCGAACGATAAATCTACGATGGTATCGCCCAGGTCGCGCGCCGCCTTCCAGTTATTGCGAGTCGAGCGCGGTTCGGAAGCGAAGAAGGCGAAGTCGACGCGCTCGAACTGCTCCGAGCGGATGCTCTGAATAAAGCTCATCTCGTCGCCCACGGCCTCGAGCTGTCCGAGTGATTCGTCGTCGTCCAGTAGACGGACATCGACGGCAGGAAAATTCCGCTCACGCAGGATTTCGGCAATCTCCTTGCCCTTAAGCGACGCCGCGCCGACGATGGCCACGCGATAAAGGTTGGTGCTCCGCTGATCGGTCTGCAATGCGGCGGACTTCGGCATCGAAATCTTGGAGGTGGGACTCATGAAGTGTGAGATGCCTCTCGATATGGCGGAGGTGCAGGCGGGGTCTTGCGGCGCAGGACCCACTGCAAGCGCCAAAGAACGCCGGAAGCCATGTACAGGATCGCGATGGCGAACAGTACGGGCCGCGAAAAAAACCAGATCGACGCGCCGACGATACCGAACAGAACAATCAGGCGGAACGGGCGGCGGGAACGAAAATCAATATCCTTGAAACTATAGAATCGCCACGTGCTCACCATCAGGTAGCCAACGACGACCACCATCAACAGCCAGCTCATCGCTGTTACCCATGACGTCACAGGTTCACCGGCGGAGAAGTGTACAACTGCCGCAATCACTCCCGCCCCGGCGGGAATGGGCATCCCCACAAAGTATTTCTTTCCCGGGCGTCCCGGATTCGAAGGCTGCGGATTCTTCGAGATATTGAAACGCGCCAGACGGCTGGCGCCCGCAATCAGGAAAGCGAAGCAGGCGATCGAGCCCAGTTGCGTGATTTTGAGGTGCAGGTCGGGGAAAACCTTGGCCTCCGGCAACAGATGAAAGCCCCACATCCAGGCGAGCAGCGCAGGAGCGACGCCGAAGGTGATCACGTCGGCCAGGGAATCGAGTTCCCTGCCGAAATCGCTTTCGGTGCGGGTCATGCGGGCGATGCGCCCATCGAGACCGTCGAAAAAGACGGCAAAGCCGATGGCCATAGCGGCGAAGTCCATGTGCCAGGGTTCCTCGGGGCTGCCATGCACGGTCTGCAGAATGGCATAGAAACCGGCCGCGATATTGGCGGTCGTGAATAGCGACGGCAGTATGTACATGCCCTTGCGCATTCTTCCCCGCGGACGGTCGCTCGCACGGCGATGGAGTTGAAGTTCCCCACCGTTGCCGCTGTCGTTCATGCTCTCGTTCACGCTTTCCTTCCCGCCTTCGTTCGAAGTCATGATCGATGAGCCTCCCGTTCTCTTGCGTCGGCCGGGCCCGCGGAAACCGGTTGCGCCACTGGCTCAGTGACCGGCAGAAGCGCAAGTACTGACGCCCCTCCTTTGACGCGATCACCGAGCTTCACCTGGATCGCAGCGTCACGGTCAAACAGGACATCCACGCGGGACCCGAATTTGATGAGCCCTACGCGCTGCCCTCGGCCCACACGGTCACCCACTTTAAAATTGAACACAATGCGGCGCGCGATCAGGCCGGCGATCTGCTTGAATACCACAGTACGGCCTTCGCCCTCAATGGTAACGATGTTCTGCTCGTTGAGTTCGGCCGATTGCGCTCCCATGGCATTGAGGAACTTGCCGCGTTGATAGCGCACCTCGCGGAGCACGCCTCCAATCGGGGAGCGATTGACGTGGACATCGAAAACGCTGAGAAAGATGCTGATGCGATGGTGCGAAATCCCGCCAATGGATAGCAGGGATATATCGGTGACTTTACCATCGCCGGGAGAAACGATGGCTCCGGGGATGTTAGGAATCCGGCGTTCGGGATCGCGGAAAAACCACAGAAAGAAAGCCGCCAGAAGCAGGACCGGAATGGCGTAGGGCCAGGTTGCCAGCCAGGCGATCACGCCCGCAGCGAGAATGCTTCCTGCACCGTAGAAATAGCCGTCACGAACCATCGGAATTCACGATAATTATAGAGCCAGGAGGCAATGTTCCGCTTAACTGCAATAGAAAAAGGCGCTTAGAAGCGCCGGGAACGGAGACACGATTAGAGTGCTGCGTTGCGGAATGTTGATGTGCAGGCCCGGCAGTGGACCCTCAATCAGGCAGAATGCCGATGAACCTGGAGCTGCAGACTCTGCATCTGGTCTTTCAGGCGCAGCTTTAGCTTCTTCAGCCGTACTTCTTCCATTTTTTCGTCTTCGGTCAGGTAGCGCTTTTGGGTGAGGGATTCCAGCCGTTGGGAGTATTGCGAATGCTCCTGAACCAGTCGCTGGAACTGATCGTGACCGGTCAGGAGTTGCTCTCTTGGAGTCAGCATCCTTGCCAGACCTCCTGTTGTTTTGTTACCGCTAGGTGAAAAATAGCACAGGTGGGGGAGGGGTTCAATGGGATTTCATAGGAAAGTTTCAATCGTCAGAGACATGACCCATGGACGCTAATACGGTCTCTAAATAGTGCAGATTTCGTGACTTGCAGCCCAATCAGCCGCAGAAGCGGAGCGCGTACAGGATCGCGTCTTCGACGGGATCGCGGTAATAGCCACGGCGGCGTCCAACCTCGCAAAAACTGGCATTTTCATAGAGCCCGCGGGCCGGCCGATTCGATTCCCGGACTTCCAGCAGGATCGCAGAAGCGGCTGCGCTGCGGGCGAGGTCAATCAAATTGCAAAGGAGTTCTTTGGCGATGCCGCGCCGCCGGAAGTCGGCAGCCACCACCACGTTCTCGACCTCCCACTCGCCCGCGACCGCCTTGGCGCAAATGAATCCGACAATCTTGCCTGCTTCCTCGGCCACCAGAACAATCCCGCTATTTAACAATTTGTTGTACCGATCAGGGACCCAGTGCGCTGCGCTGGAAGACTGCTGCTCGATGGCAAGAATCGCCGGCACATCGCTCAACGTTGCGGATCGGATGGGCATGGGGATGAAGAGATCAAGATGCCGGCTTCGAGAAAATCTCAGCGTCGGAATGGCGGATGTAGTTAGCTTCCAACTCCTCGGGACGAACCGTCTCACCCCGCTGCAGATGCTGCCATCCCAGCCTCGCGATAACGCCGCTGTTCGGATGGTTAATCTGTTCAACCTGCACTGCGGGAGCAGAAGCCCGAATCATCGCCGCCAAATCGCCGTCGGGCGTGATCACCAACCCGCCGTTAGCATCGGCCAGAAACGCCTTCCGGCTCAGCAAACGTTCGCTGTGCATCCGAATTTGCGGATTAAGCTCATAGTCGCCCACGTAAATGTCGCCCCGACCCGCATCAAGCATGGCAAGAACCCGACCGCGTGCTGTACCAGCGCAAGCAACCGCTTCCAGGAATGAAACAGCGGCGATTGGTTTCTGAAGAACCTCAGCCAGAGCCTTGATCGCCGCCAGGCCGACGCGCAGACCGGTAAACGAACCCGGGCCGGATACGACTGCGAATGCCGCCAGGTCGCTCTTACTATATCCGTGTCTTTTCAGCAGGTCGGCGATCCGAGGCACAAGCTCCGCGGAAAAAGCGCCGCCGGTGAGCGGCACAACTTCGATGGTCGCGCAGCTCTCCTCCGGTCCGCACTCTGCCAGCGCGATACTTCCCTGCTTGCCTGACGTATCTGCGGCGAGAAGAAGCATTCTAGGATATTCCTGGCAGCTGGAGGAAAAACTCGGGTTTTCGGATCACTCCGGTCTCGTATCAGGGTATCGGTTTGTTTCGTATCGGTTTGTTCCGTGTCAGGGCATCGCTTTGTTTCGTGTCAGGGTACCGCTTTGTTTCGTATCAGGGTATCGCTTTAGCGATACCGCAAGTCCTTCGAAATCGGACGTCCCTTTAGGGGCTGAAGCGGCAAAATCCACTTTCTCCCCAGGGGAAGTTTGTGTCTGCGAGATGTGCTCGCGGATCCCCTATGG
>JBAVAA010000451.1:0-17999 GCA_049585515.1 Terriglobales bacterium
ACAAAACGTTGCGCAAGATGTCGTCCGAAGAGAAAGTCGGCCAACTTTTCGGCATCCGGGTGAACGCGCAATTTCTGAATGACGCCGATCCGATCTGGATCCAGTTGCGTGACAACGTCGGCAAATATCACATTGGAGCGCTGGTGATGAGCGTCCCCGTGGATGGCCCGATTCTGCTCAGGAGCCAGCCCTACGTGGCTGCCGAGTTGCTGAACCGGTTGCAAAGGTCATCCAAGCTACCGCTTCTGGTGGCGGCGGATTTTGAGCGCGGCGCTTCCATGCGCCTGAATGGCACCACGGTTTTCCCTCATGCGATGGCCTTTGCGGCTAGCGGCAAAACGGAAAATGCCGAAGCCTTTGGACGCATTAGCGCGCTCGAGGCGAGGGCCATAGGAGTTCACTGGAATCTCTTTCCCGACGCCGACGTGAATTCCAATCCGGCGAATCCCATCATCAACACGCGTTCTTTCGGAGAGGATCCGACGCAGGTCGGGAATTTTGTGGCAGCGTATATTCGGGGCGCTCACGAAAACGGCATGCTGACCACGGCCAAACATTTTCCCGGACACGGCGACACCGCTACCGATTCTCATCTTGGCCTTGCTCAAGTGACGGGTGATCGGGCGCGGCTCGATGCCGTTGAACTGCCACCGTTCCGGCGCGCGATCGAGGCAGGTGTGGATGCCGTGATGGTGGCGCACGTAACCGTTCCCGCTCTTGAGCCCGATCCGAACCGCGTGGCCACGACGTCAACGGCGATTGTGGATGGACTCCTGAAAGAAGAGATGGGATTCAAGGGAATCGTGGTCACCGACGCCCTCGACATGGCCGGACTGACTCGCATTTACGGCCAGGATATCGGCCGGGCGGCGGTCGAATCCTTCCAGGCCGGCAACGACGTACTGATCATTCCCGCCGATCTCGATGCCAGTTATCGCTCCATGCTGCAAGCGGTACAGAGCGGTGAAATCAGCCGCCAGCGGCTCGATCAATCCGTGCGCAAGATTCTGGAACTTAAGGCTTCTCTCGGCTTAAACAAAGCGCGCCTGGCAGACCTCGGTCAGCTATCCAGCGAGATTGCGAAGCCCGAGAATGTGGCCGTCGGCCAGCGCGTAGCCGACGAAGCCATTACCCTTGTCCGCGACAATGGGCAGGTTATTCCGCTCCAGTCTCTTGGAACTTCTGTTGGAACTCCGCATGCCGCGCTTCCGTATCAATCATTGACAGAGGTGAGCAATCGTCTTGTGGTGGTGATTTTTTCCGAAGACCTGCGCACCGACTCCGGACGTATGCTTGAACGCCAGATTCTAGCCCGTGTTCCGAATGCTCGCGTGATTTACGTCGATGCCCGCTCCGCGCCCGGCATGGAGGCGCCGGTGATCGAAGCGGCCGAAGCCGCGGAGCGCGTGATCGCCGCAGTGTATGTGGTTCCGACAGCCGGCAAGGCCATCCACGCTGCCGGCGGGGGCTTGACGAACACCGTTTCCATGGACGAAGCCAACGCATCTCTACTCACCGCCATCCTCGACCGCACCGCCAATCGCACGGTTGTGCTCGCCATGGGAAATCCCTATCTTGCGCAGGATTTTCCGGCTATCCAGAATTATGTGTGCGCGTTCTCCAATGCGACCGTTTCAGAAACGGCAGTCGTGAAAGCAATCTTCGGCGAAATTCCGATCGGCGGTCACCTGCCAATTACAATTCCGGGCATCGCATCCCGAGGCGACGGCCTCGAACGCCCCGTCCGGCCGATTTCAGCTCAACCGACTTCACACTCCAGTTCACAACTCAGCTCAGCCCACCCCAGCTCAGGAGGTTCCTCTCATGTTCAGCAATAAGACGTTCAACCCAAAGAGGTACGGCTCGAGAATGTTCAGAAGCGGCATGATCGCAACCCTGTCATTGGGCGCGTTGTTGGCCGCCCTCTGCGTTGTCCCGGCTTGCAGCATCAATGCCAATGACAAAGGCAAAGATGGCGAGAAGCAAGTTGACATTAAGTCTCCCGTGGGAGATTTGCACGTCAGCGAGGATGCCGACATCCACGACGCCGGACTATCCTTGTATCCCGGCGCAAAGCCCGCACCGAAAGAAGGCGACGACGACAAGAAGAGCGCCAATGTGAATCTTTCGCTGCCAGGATTCTCGCTGAAAGTTGTCGCGGCCGAGTTTGTCTCCGGCGACGCTCCCGACAAAATCATCGCCTACTACGACAAGGAACTGCACAAATACGGCAAGCCCATCCAGTGCCATGGCGGTTGGAATGGCGGTCACGCCAACTACGACAACAAGGACGAGATGTCTAAGCCGGTGTCGTGCGGAAATGATAGCGGTGGAGACGCGCTGGAGCTGAAGGTGGGAACCGAAGGAAACCAGCACATTGTGTCCGTGAGGTCCAGTAGCCAAGGATCCCGCTTTGCGCTGGTGTACGTGCGCATGCACACGGGCAAAGACGACACGATTTAAGGGCATCGGGTCATCGGTGCTCGAAAATGCCAAGGCGTAGAGACGGTCGGATCACTCGCATGACTAAACCCTGCCTGCCTTGATCTTCCGGTTCGTTGTACGCTAGCTTCAAAGACGTGGAGCACTCTTGCCAACAATGTGGCACGACGGTCGAGGACGGGCGGCCGTTTTGCCCGCAATGCCATTCGCCCCAAATCCATGTGCAGGTTGCGATTCCCGAACCCGGGATTAGCGCTGGGTTGAGCATGACGCCTGGCGCGTTCCCGCCCCCAAGTGCGGTGGATACACGGGTTGCCTCGTCTCCGCCGCGGCTGACCGCGTCCGGAAGCACCATGGACAGAAGCACTGCGGTTCGTGCCGCGCTCATGGCCGGGGTGCTCGGCGTTTTCATTCAGATGATCCCCTTGCTGGGCATCGTGCTGACCGGGGCACTAGCAGTTTTCTTCTACCGTCGAGAGAGAAGAATCGCTCTGCCCGCCGCCGTCGCGTCGCGGCTTGGGGGAGCTGCGGGAGTGGTCGCCTTCGCCATCAATGCCGTGCTGATCACGGTTCGAATTGTTGTTTTTCATGCACAGCAGGAATACATCGATTTTCTTACCAGATTTGCACACACGGTCGGAGCAAATGCCGCCGACCCTGACTTTCAAGCTGGCATCCGCAGCCTGCTTACTCCGGCGGGGCTGGCAATCACCTTCTTGTTTGGGCTGATTATTGCCGCCGTGCTCGCCTCCATGGGTGGAGCGCTGGCCGCGCTCTTTCTGCGCCCGCGCAACCCGAGAGCGTAAATCAGCCGTCAGCCACGCCTGATTTTCCTGACGGCTGATGGCTGATAGCTGACGGCTGATCCGCCTTGCTCTCGCCTTTCCGCACGCGTATGATGCAGCGTTTATGAATTCACGCGCGCCAGGGCGCCCCGTCGAGATTCACCAGAAAGCGCAGCTCATGTCGGCCTCGGAGGTGGAGCGCACCTTGATCCGGCTGGCGCATGAGATTCTCGAGAAAAATAATGGCGTCGAAGATCTGGCTCTGGTCGGCATACGGAGGCGCGGAGTTCCGCTGGCGGCGCGGCTGGCGAAAATCATTCAGCGCATCGAGAAGAAACCGGTGCTGCTGGGCACGCTCGATATTACCCTCTATCGCGACGATCTTTTTATGAACGATCTCCCCACGTCCGACGCCAGGCCCGTGGTGCAGAAAACCGAGATGGAGATCCAGATCACGGGTAAGGCCGTAGTGTTGGTTGACGACGTGCTCTATACCGGCCGTACCACTCGCGCCGCCATGGACGCACTGTTTCGCTCGGGGCGTCCGCGGCGCTTGCAGTTGTGCGTACTCATCGATCGCGGACATCGCGAGTTGCCGATCGAGGCCGCATTCATTGGGCGAACGGTGCAGACCACAGAAAATCAGATGGTTGAAGTCAAACTTCGCGAGGTGGATGACGCGGAGAAAGTCCTGCTGATGGAAAAGCAAGTCAATCTGTAATTTGCGATTTGTAATTTGTAATTGAACACCCGGATCCGCGTCGTGCGCTCTTAAATTACAAATTACAAATTGGAAATTACCAATCATCTATGAATCCAGCGCGCGGTTCGCTGCTCGGTATCGAGCACCTGGAAGCAGCCGAGATCCTGCGACTCTTGAAGTTTGCCCGGCGCATGAATCCGGACAAGCCGCGGCTCCTGCTCAAGGGCAAGCGGGTGCTTTTGCTTTTCTATGAGTCCTCTACCCGTACCCGAAGCTCGTTTGAAATCGCAGCCAAAGCAATGGGCGCTTACACCGTTCTGATTCAGCCCACGGGTTCGAGCATCGAGAAAGGCGAATCCCTGCTCGACACGGGATACACGGTGCGCGCCGTCGGCGCCGACGTGATCGTGATCCGCCATCCCAACGCTGGGGCGCCGTATGTGATGGCCCAGCACATCGACGTGCCCGTCATTAACGCCGGGGACGGACTGCATGAGCATCCCTCCCAGGCGCTGCTCGATGCGTACACCATTCTGCGGAACAAGAAAACTTTCAAAGGTCTGCAGGTCGCGATTGTCGGCGATATCTTTCACAGCCGGGTGGCGCGCTCGGCATGTCACTTGTTAAGCAAATTCGGCGTGAAGATCATTCTTTGCGGACCACACGAGCTGGTGCCCGAAATTGCGGCGACCCTTGCGCCCGGGGTTCGCGTAACACGACACATAGAAGACGCTTTGCGCGGAACCGATGTGGTCATGCTGCTGCGGGTGCAGAAAGAACGGCTCTTCGGCATGAAAATCGACTTGCCAGAATACATTGCGCGCTACCAGATGAGTCCGGCCCGATTGAAGATGGCGAAGAAGGATGCCATCGTGATGCATCCCGGCCCGATCATTCGCGGCCTGGAGCTGACGAGCGACGTTGCCGACGGGGCCCAGGCGCGCATCCTGGAAGAAGTTCGCAACGGCGTGCCCACGCGCATGGCGATTCTGGCGCGCGCCGTGGGGAAGATGCGATGACGATTCGATTCACCACGGCGTCACAGAGACACGGAGAAGACCAAATATAGCTTGTTCTCTCTGTGCATCTGGATGAGAAATGCGACGAGAATTAAGGATTGACGTGACTTCACGCTCGACAGCCAGTTTGTTGATCAAAGGCGGCCATCTCATCGATCCGGCGGCTCGCATCGACGCGCCCATGGACGTGCTGCTTAAGGATGGCCGCGTTGCCGAAGTCGCTCTCCCCAACAAAATCAAGGGCGGCGCCGACGAGAAATTCGATGCCCGCGGGCTCATCGTGTCGCCTGGATTCATCGATCTGCACGTGCATCTGCGAGAACCCGGACAGGCGCACAAGGAGACAATCGCGACGGGAACGGCTGCAGCGGCGGCGGGAGGATTTACCACCGTCTGCACCATGCCTAACACGGCGCCGGTTGTCGATTCGGTCGAGTGGATCGAGTGGCTTCGTCAGCCCGAACGCGGTGCGGTCGTGAATGTGTTTGCGCTGGCAGCGGCAACGCAATCGAGCAAGGGCGCCGCGCTTACTGACTTCCGCGCGCTGCACTCTGCGGGCGCGATCGCAGTCACCGACGATGGCAAGCCCATCCTCGATGACAGCATAATGCGCGAGGCTTTGGTCCTCGGTGGAGAGCTGAATTTCGCAGTTGTGCAACATGCCGAAGACACCCGGATGACGGAGAACTGCTCGATGAATGCGGGCGCGCGCTCGTTTCGTCTGGGGCTGCGCGGCATGACTGCGGCTGCGGAGGCTTCAATCGTGGAGCGTGATGTGCAGCTCGCGATGCACATTCCCAATGCCCGCCTCCACGTCGCGCATCTTTCTACCTCGGACGCTTTGAAGAGCGTACGCCGCGGCAAGCGCGCGAAAGCCCGCGTGACATTTGAAGTGACGCCACACCATTTCACGCTGACTGACGAAGACATGCGCGATTACGACAGCAATTACAAGATGAATCCACCGCTGCGTTCGGCCTCTGACCGAGAAGCCATTCTGGCCGCGCTCGCTGATGGCACGGTGGACGCTGTCGCCACCGATCACGCTCCTCATGCCGTCCATGAAAAAGAAATGGAATTCGAGCGCGCCGCATTTGGCATCACCGGACTGGAAACTGCGCTGGGGCTAGCAATCACGGGGCTGCATCGCGAAAAACATATCCCCCTGGCTCGCATCGTGGAACTTTTCACCGCCGGTCCGGCGCGCTGCTTCGATCTTCGCGGCCGTGGTTCACTGGTCCGCGGCTCCATGGCCGACGTCACGGTTTTCGACCCGAACAAGAAGTGGACTTTCGATGCCGCCAAGTCGCGCTCGAAGTCGAGGAACACGCCTTTCGATGGATGGCAGCTCACGGGGAAAGTAGTGGCGACCATCGTCGGGGGAAAGATCGTGTATTGCGCTTAAGTCCCGCATCCGGACAGGCGGGTTCGGCTATGACAAATCCCGCTGTCCCACGTCTACCCTAGAGGAGAGCCCATGACAAGGGTGACGATTGCGGCCCTTCTTTCACTCTTTCTAGCACTCGCCGTGACACTCGCCCCGACGACCGTCAGCCTCGCTCAGCTGCTGAATTCGAGGCCCGCCCCAAACATCAAGCGGCTCGACGGCAGCACCATCACGCCCGCTCAAGTCGATGCGACCGTCACGCGCCTGATACGCGCAGCCAGAGTGCCTGGCATCGGCATCGCGATCCTCAACAATCGAAAAGTCGTATATCTCAAAGCGTATGGCGTGAGAGATAACGAAAAGAATCTTCCCTTGACAACCGACTCAGTCATGACGGCCGCCTCGCTCAGCAAGGTTGCGTTCGCTTACATGGTGATGCAGCTCGTTGACGAGGGCGTTCTCGATCTCGATAAGCCAGTGTATCAGTATCTGCCGAAGGCGCTGCCGGAATACGATGCTTATAAAGATCTCGCAAACGATCCGCGGTATAAGAAAATCACCGCCCGAATGTTGCTGAGCCACACCAGCGGATTCCCCAACTGGCGGCGCTTTACCGACGATGGAAAGTTGAGCATCAACTTTGAGCCCGGCTCGCGATTCGCCTATTCTGGAGAGGGGATTGCCCTTCTGCAGTTGGAGGTTGAATCCACCACCCACAAACCGCTCAACGAGCTTATGCGCGATCGCGTCTTTCAACCGCTGGGCATGACGCGAACCAGCATGATCTGGGAAGACCGCTTCGAGAGCGACTATGCGAACGGCTACGACGAACGGGAACATTCGCTCGGCCCGCAACGGCGCAGGCGTGCGGACGCGGCGGGCGGGATGCAAACGACGGTCGCCGACTTCAGCCGCTTCGTCGAAGCAGTGATGCAGGGGAAGGGCCTGCGCAAGCAGACGCGAGAGCAAATGCTCGGCGCTCAAATCCAGATTCTTTCGAAGCACGAGTTCCCGACTCTCTCTACCGAGACGAGCTTCGAAAACAAAGCGATCCGCCTCGGCTACGGGCTCGGATGGGGCCTCTACTGGACACCATACGGAAAAGCCTTCTTTAAGGAAGGTCACGACGAAGGCTGGCGGCACTACACCGTTTGCTTCGACAAAACGGGTATCGGGATCGTCATCATGACGAATAGTTCGAATGGTGAAGGTATCTACAAGGAACTGCTCGAAACCTTGCTCAGGAACACGTGCACGCCGATCGAGTGGGAAGGTTTCACGCCATATAATTCCGCGAGGTGACTCGGTCGCCCCTTCGATTGCCTTCTAAAACTCCTTCCGGTGCTACAATTTCCGCCCATGAAGCGCATACTGTTTCTTTTCCTGCTGATTCCCTTCCTGGCGGCGCAAACCACGACTGAGGTCGAGATCACCTCGGAACCTTCGCACCACCTCGTCATCGACAATGAATACATTCGGGCGTTCCAGGTCGAAGTCGCGCCCCATACCGCGACGCTGATGCATCGCCATCGCCACGACTACATCGCGGTTACATTCGGCGATGCTCACATCTCCAACGAGGTCGAGGGCAAGCCACCGGTGGAGGTGAACCTTAAGAACGGCGGCGCTGGTTTTGCGGCGGGAGGTTTTGCCCATATCGCCAGAAATCTGGGAGACCAGCCCTTTCGCAATGTGACGATTGAGTTGATGCAGGACGAGAAATTGCGGCAGACTCCATCGCACTGGCCGGAAGAAAGCGGCGAAAAAACTTTTCCGGGAGGTAGCCGCAAAATTCTTTTCGTGAAAGACGGAGTGCGCGTAACCGAACTCAATCTCGAACCTGGCGCGACCGTGCCCAGCCATCATCATGACGGCCCGCATCTAGTGGTCGCGGTCACCGATCTCGATCTGCGCAGCGATGTCGAAGGAGCGGGGCCGATGCCTGGAAAATTCAAGGCCGGCGATGTCAAGTGGTTGCCGGGAAACTACACTCACACGGTGACCAATGTGGGGAAAAGTCCGGCTAGAATTGTGGCGGTGGAATTCTAGATTTAACTTCCAGATTCGATCTCTAGATTCGACTTTGTTGAACTTCACTACTCGCTTTTGATCAGCGGATTTCCAGGGGAAACCAACCCTACACGATGCAGCTTGGCAGTGAGGCGATCTTTGTCAGTGGAAGCAGAGGCAGCCGCAAGGCGCTTACGCAACTTTGCGACTTTTTCCGCGCGGGTGCGGCGACGGCGAATTTCAGGACGACGGCTGGGTGCGGACATAGAGTCTCCTTACGGGACGATTACAAGCCGGTTGTATTCAGGATGAGATGCGGGCTTGCGATTAGCGTTCAATTATAGACTGAAGATCTCACTTCGCGTCCCCGGGTTTACGGCTGAGAAGGTCGATAACCGCTGCAAGCCAGTACCGGCAGGCGAGGGTACCTGGCAAACCTCGAATCCTGAAACGAAAGTTCACACCGGTAGAAAATCGAACCGCGATCGGATTCGATCCGGCGCGCATGCTCGCAGTTCCGGCAGAGGCCGGGGTCGGTAGGGGTCGCCCGACCGCTTGCCGGGTGATCGTCGGTTGGCCGGTCGTCAGTTTCGTAGAGCATGAGTTTCCAAGGGCATGCGTCTATGCACACAGAAATGCTTCTGAGGACAGAGTGTACTCTTGAAGTCTGCGCGAGCGGACGAGGCTGGTTTGGATTTACCTTGTTGAATACCTTATACTCTCTTCCAGTGTGGAAACATGTGCGCAGGCGCGCTCTGCCGCGTGTTCGCAGGGGTTTTCGCTTCGTCAACCTCCTGGCCGTTCCTAAAATCGCAGCATGAATGATTCCAGTCCACGGCCCGACGAAAAGTCTGCAACGAGGAAGCCTGGGGCTCCCGGTGTCGGGACTCCTTTTGCCGGTGAGAGTTCCTCCAGCAATGTCCCGATTCCACCGCAGGACCAGGCCACGCTCGTGGACGCCGGTCCTTCCCGACACGATCCGGACGCCACCGTCGTCGATTTCAGACCAGACGCCAAAGCCGTCGATGCCGATGCCACGCTGGTAGACGTCGACGCCACGATCGCGCCCGGAACCTCATTTCGCCGGACGCCGCCACCGTCGCCATCATCGTTCGGGCGAAGTTCCGCCGCGACCGACAGTGCGGCCGTTTTGCAGATCGGCGACCTGCTGGCCGGACGATACGAGATTCTGCAACTGCTGGGTGAGGGCGGTATGGGCGCCGTGTACAAGGCCTCCGACCGCGAACTGGATCGCTTCGTCGCACTGAAAGTCATCCGGCGGGAACTCGCCTCGAACCCCTCGATCCTCGCGCGTTTTAAGCAAGAGTTGCTGCTTGCTCACCAGGTGACTCACCGGAACGTGATCCGAATTTACGACCTCGGGGAAGCCGACGGTGTGAAGTTCATCACCATGGAGTTCATCGAGGGCAAGGATCTTCGATCCCTCATCAAAGAGAAACAGAAATTTGCTCCCGAGGAAGCGGTCGAAATCATTCAGCAGGTGTGCCAGGCGCTCGATGCGGCGCACAGCGTCGGGGTGATTCACCGCGACCTCAAACCGCAAAACATCATGCAGGATCCCGCCGGCCGCATCCTGGTGATGGATTTCGGCTTGGCCCGCACGCTCGAAGGCGACGGCATGACGCAAACCGGCGCGATCGTCGGCACCATGGAATACATGTCGCCGGAGCAGGCTCTGGCCAAGGACCTTGACCAGAGATCGGACCTCTTCGCCCTCGGTCTCATCCTCTACGAGTTGCTGACCGGAAAAACGCCTTTCCAGGCAGAGAGTGCCCTGGCGAGCCTTATCAAGCGGACCCAGGAGCGAGCGATTCCAGTCTCGGAGATCGACGCCCAGATTCCCGGGGCCTTGAGCGGGATCGTGAGTAAGTGCCTGGAACGCGATCTGAACGAAAGATATCAGACCGCCTCGGCCATTCTCGCAGACCTGAACACCTGGAAAGACAAGCGTGCCGCCGGCACCATCAAGTTCGATGCCGCCGTGAAACCGCTGGGACGGACGATTCCGTGGCCGCTTATTACCGGGATTGTGACTGCTCTCGCGTTGGCGATAGGTGGATACACGCTTCGCGACCGGCTTTTCGGGCCTGCGGGGCCTGCCGCTGCGGTGCACCCAGTGTCGCTGGCCATATTGCCGTTCCGTAATGCCTCAGGAGATCAGACTCTGGATTGGCTCGGCCCGAGCTTAGCAGACATGTTAAGCACCGATGTGGGCCAGTCGGCGCGGTTGCGCACCGTCAGCCCCAGCAGTCTGCACCAGATATTCGGCGACCTGCGCATTTCTCCCACCACCGTACTCGATCCGGCGACCATCCACCGCGTGGCCGATTTCAGCAACGCCGACCGCGTGGTTTGGGGACAGTACGCCAAGTTCGGCGACCAGATCCGCATCGACGCCACCCTGCAGGACATCAAGAACGACCGCGCAATACCCTTGAAAATCGACGTGCCCAGCGAAAAAGAAATTCCCGGCGCGGTCGATCACTTGGCGGAGTCGATCCGCCAGCAGCTCGCCCTTCCGCAGGATGTGCTGAAAGAACTGAAGGCCAGTTCTTTTCAACCGACCTCAAAATCGATTGCTGCGTTGCGCGATTACGACCAAGGGGTCACCTTGCAGCGCGACGGAAAGAATCTGGATGCCCAGAAGCAATTCGAGGAGGCCACCAAGGAAGATCCCACCTTCGCTCTCGCATTTTCGAGGCTCGCCCAGACCTACAGCGCTTTGGGTTATGACAGCGAAGCCGAGCAAGCTGCCAATAAAGCCGTGGACCTGAGCCCGGATCTTCCGGAGGCAGAGAAGTATCTGATCTCTGCCATTCGTTCCCAGGCGACAAAGAACTATCCGGAAGCCATCAAGGCCTACGAAACTCTCGCCAAGGCTTCGCCGGACAACTCCGATGTCCAATCCGCGCTGGCTAGCCTGTATCAGGATTCGGGCGATCTCGCCAAATCCCGCGACTATTATCAGAAAGTCCTGGCTTCCAATCCCAAGGACGTTGCCGCAACTCTGAACCTGGGCCGCATTCAGATCAAAAGCGGCGATTCCCAAGGCAGTTTCGATCCTTTGAACCGCGCCTATAGCCTGGCTGTACAAATGGACAACCAGGAACAAAAGGCGACCAGCCTGCACCTGATGGCCATCGCTTACCGGAATTTGAGCAAGCCTCAGGAGGTTCTGCGCAACGAGCAGGACGCGATTGCAATCTGGCGGCGCATCGGTCAAAAGCGAGGCTTGGCCTTCAGTCTGAACGCAATGGCCGGGGCACAGGCGTCGCTTGGCCAAAACAAAGATGCCATGGCCAATTATCAGGAGGCCCTGCAGATTCGGCGCGATATCGGCGACAAGCGCGGATTGGGCGACACTCTGATCGATATGGGCAATTTCTCCAACGCCCAGGGCGATTACGATCAGGCGCTCAAGATGTACAAGCAAGCCCTGGAGTTGGAGCGCGACATCGGGAATGAAAGTTTGCAGGCCAGCTGTCTGAATAACATCGGAGCGGTGTACTCCGAAAAAAGTCAATACGAGGACGCTCTTACTTATTTCCAGCAGGTGCTGCAACTGCGCGAAAAATCGAAAGTGCCCCAGGACATCGTCGAGGCAGTGCAGAATCTGGGTCAAGTCTTGAGCAACATGGGCCAGTACGATCAGGCCATTTCTGACTATGTGCGGGCGCTCGATTTGCGGCGCAGCATGAACGACCCCCACGGTACGGCTGTAGCGTCGTACGCTTTGGGCACTTTGTTCGATTACCAGGGACGGTTTGGCGCCGCAATCAACTCCAAGCAGGACGCCATCAAGACCCTCCGCGATCTCAAAGATGGAACGTATTGGATGCCGGAAATTCTCGGGAGTTACGGCGAGTCGCTCATCTTCGCCGGACGCGGAGACGACGCCAAGGCTCCCTTGGACGAAGCTCTGCGGCTGTCGCGTGAGCTGAAGAATGACGGTTTAATTGCGCAAACGCTGGTGTTCCAGGGTGAAGCATTCTTCTATCAGGGGAATTTCAAAGCCGCCCATTCCCTCTACGAGCAAGCTTTGCAAGCCGCCAACCGCAGCAAGGATGGGGATCAGATTCTGTTCGCCAAAATAGCCTTGGCGAAAGTTGCGGTGCGTGAAAAGAACGGGCGCCAGGCCATTCCGAACCTCCGGGCCCTGGCTCAGCAAGCGGATGAGATGGGTCTGAAATACCTTTCGGTGGAGTGCTCGATTTTCATGGCGGAAGCGATGATGCAAAGCCATGACAATACTCATGCCCGCCAGGAGTTGCAACGCGCTTTATTGCTTGCCGACAAATTCGGACAGCAGCCGCTGAGCGCGCAGGCGCATTACCTGTTGGCGACCATCGCACGAGACTCCGGTGATAATACTGGAGCCCAGGATAATTACCGCTCGGTCGTCCGCATCCTGGATGCGATGAAAAAAGAGCCCGGTGCCGAGAAGTTGCTGCAGCGTTCCGATCTGAAAACCATCTACGACGAATCCGCGTACCGCTGGGTGCGGTAACCCGCACGGCCTCGGGATTGCGCAGATAGGACGCTTCCCCACGCGGGCTAAGCGTCCGACCAGCATCGGTTGAAGTGTAGAGACGCGGCTTGCCGCGTTTTCCCCGTTCCCTTAGTTCCCCTTTCCCGAAAGCGGCGCGATCAGCGTCCCCAGCGCGGCATTGTCGCTGAGCGACAATGCCGCAGAGCGTGAGCCTGTGGCGCTGGGCGTAAACGTGATCGAGATCACGCAACTGTTGGTCGCAGCAAGTGAACTCGGGCACCCGCTGCTCTTCACAAAGTCATGCGCATTCGCACCTGAAACGGTGACATTGGCGATAGTCAAAGCCGTTGTGCCTGTGTTCGTCAGGGTCACGCTTTGCGTGCTGCTGTGGCCGACTTTGACGGTCCCGAAATTCAGACTCGATGGATTAAAGCCAACCACGTTGGCCGCAAGGGTGACCTGTTGCGGGCTTCCGGGAGCATTGTCGGTGATTGC
This sequence comes from Terriglobales bacterium, assembly GCA_049585515.1. Classification (GTDB taxonomy): domain Bacteria; phylum Acidobacteriota; class Terriglobia; order Terriglobales; family Acidobacteriaceae; genus Acidiflorens. Next base: position 13,352 of record JBAVAA010000451.1, read on the forward strand.
CACTGTGGCTGAGACCGGACCCAGGTTGCCGGAAAAGAACAGCGCGGAGATATAACAGGTCTTCCCCGCCGCCAGGGTGGACGGACACAAATTAATGAGTGTGAAATCGACCGTGTTGGTCCCAGCGCCACGGGTCAACGACACTTTACTGATGCTGGCCGTTGCGGCTCCAATATTCTTCACCGTAATGAGCGCGGGGTTCAGGTCGAGGTCGAAGTTAACGTTTCCGAAGTTGAAGCTGGATGGGGTCACGCTCAGCAGCGGCCTCGCCTGCACGGTGTATGTCACCGTTTGCGAGGCGGTGTTCGTGGCGGAGTCCAATACAGTTGCAGTGAAGGTATGTGACCCTGCCGTAGCGGTATCGAACTGGGCCCCCTGACCGACGGATCCACCCGGACTGTCGGTTGCACTACAAGTACCCGTTAAATACGGTCCAGTCGATCCATAGGCCGGGTAGCTTCCTCCGGTTTGAGTGGAGACACCGTTGTAAACCGTGGTGCAGGTGTAAGCCGCTTTAGTCGTCGGGTCGTTCTGGCCCTGCAAATAAATGCCGCCGGGAACGGGCTGAGTAATGCCAACGGTCGGCGTCTCATCCGACGTGAGGTACACAACTATCCAGCACGAACCCGTGCCTCCACTGTTGGCGACAACCGGCCTGCTGCCGGGATCCGCCAAAGTGAACGAGATAATCTGATTGGTGAACATCGTATTGTTCCTGATATCGTCGGGTGGAAATGGCGTGCAGGGGTGCGCCGAATCAGGACCCTCGCCTTTGAGAAAGCCAATATACGGGTTGCCGCCTGCGGCTTGAAGTGGGCCGTAAGGGCTCATGTTTGGGTTGCTGTTGACCAAATTGAGAGGCGGGTTTTCGCCCACATCGAAACTGAAATCGGACCCTAGGTTTGCCAGGAAATCTTGGAGCGCGATCGAACCGCACTGCTCACCCGGAGACGTTGGGCACGTGAGTTCGAACATCACTGGCGAGTCTTTCGTTGGGTCAGGCGTGGGGCCGAGCTGGTAGACAAAACAGTCAGCGCCTGGGAAGCTCGCGGCAATGGTGTTGTTGCAGGTCGTTAGATCGGTCGGTATCGCCGTGGTTTCGGCGGGAAAAGTCGGGGCGTTCGAGTTCGGGTTCGTCCCTTGTGCAGTGTAATCGTAGCCACCGGTATCTGGTACGTAGCCGCCGTTGTAGCTGTAGACGGTTGGGGGCGAACCCGAGGCAGTCGGGATCGTCATCTGCACGCTTTGCCCGGGTATATCGAAACTCGCGCTAGCGTTTTGCGCCGAGATCATGATCAGGGTGCACGTCGTGCCGTCGGAGTTCTCGCCTGAGCACGCGCCGCCCCAACTCCCGAATACTGACGCCGGGGTGGAAGGCGACGGCACATTCGGGGAGGCCGTCAATACAACTTGTGTTCCGCTCGGATAGCTTGTCGAACACGTTCCCGTTACGACACCATTTGCTTCGCTGCAGTTGATTTGGTTTAGGTTGTCCGTCACCGTGCCAGTGCCCGAGTCCAGTAACGTCAAAGTCAGCGTCTGCAGCGGGCTCGCCGTGATCGAAACGTTGTCGAGAACGGCCCCTATGTTGTCATTGGGTGTGTTGCTCTGGAACTCAAGGTAAGCGCTGGTTTGGGAGGGGACGGTAAATTGAAAGTTTACGATACCGGTAGTGACGTCATTACTTAACAGATCGAACGTATGTGAATAGTAAGGACCGAAAGTGACGGTCGTCACTGTTTCAGGGCCTCGCCCCGAGCCAATGAGGTCAAAGCTCAAGGTATATTGGATGCCCGGGAACAAAGCGATGGGACTCGACTGAATATCCCCGACGCTGTTCCCGCCGCTACCGTCGAGATCGAGGCAGTTGCCCGACTCCGGCGAAGCGCAAAGGTTCGCATATCCGTTCGCCGCTCCTACGATGTCAACATTGGTCCCGTTGACCGCGGTGAAAACCCCCGCTGAAGTGACCGAAAGGGTTGGGGTCAATTCGTCGAAATTCTCTTGCAGGATGACCGTCTGGGCGGGGGCAGCAATTACCATGAGCACGCCGCAGAAGAGAAGAGTAAGGGTTATCGTTCTCAAGCTCGTAAGAGCAGTAGCTGGCATAACAAGGTTTTTCATAGGAAACTCTCCCCTTTTCAGACTGAACGTGATTTTCGTCGCGTGAAACTAGACCAGATAAAACCGCTGCAACCGCTCGACACACAAATTCGCCGCGTTCAACACTGCGGCCTAAAAGAATTCGTAAATTCAATAAGCAGGGATGGTTCTAGGTTCGTCCCGGAGGCTGCAGCCAGATTCGGCCCGTCTTTCTGGACCCTGTAGAGGGACGCGGCTTGCCGCGTCTCACCCGTCTCCCACTCCCCCTTTAGTTCCCCGTCCCCGAGAGCGGAACGGTTTGCGTGCCGGATGAGGCATTGTCTGTGACGGTTAGATTCGCCGAGCGCGCGCCCGTAACGCTAGGCGTGAACGTGACCGAGATCGTGCATTTGGCGCCCGCCGCAAGCGAAGCGGGGCAGCCATTGCTTTTCGTGAAGTTCCCGGCGTTCGTGCCCGAGATGGTGACGCTGCTGATCGCTAATGCCGAGGTTCCGGGGTTCGAGAGGGTCACGCTGAGCGTGCTGCTCTTGGCAACCTTGACGGTTCCGAAAGCCAGGCTGGTTGGACTCAAGCTGGCCTGTGGAGGATTGATCCCGGTCCCCGACAGACTGATGGATTGCGGGGTGCTGGAAACGCTGGTTGTAATGTTGAGCGTGGCTGCGCCCGCCCCTGCCGCGCTGGGAGCGAAAACGGCTCCGATTGAGCAACTGTTTCCCGGTTGGAGCGTTGACGGACAAGATTGCCCCATGCTGAATTGGGATTTACTTCCGCTGGTGACGGTCAACGTAACCGGTCCAACTCCTAGTGCCTTACCGCTTTTGTTAGTGAGGGTCACATAGTTCTGGGCCGATTGACCCACCACCACGTTGCCATAGCTGATGCTAGCTGGGGACATGGTGACGGCCGGGTTCACGGTCAACGAGAAGCTCTGCAGATAAGGCGTGCACACACCATTGAGCGTGCATACGCCATTCGTCGCAATCACCCAGAAAGAAAATAGTCCGCTCACTGTGGGTGTGCCACTGATCGTCGCGGTTCCGTTGCCATTGTTAACGAATGACAGGCCGCTGGGTAGCGATCCTGCGGGCGACATGCTGAGGCTGGGAGCCGGGTATCCGCTGGTGGTTATCGTGAACGAACCGGGCGTGCCCTGCATGAACGTCGTAGTGTTCCCACTCGTAGTACCCGCAGGCGCATCCACGGTGTAAGCCACGGTTGACGAATTGGTGTTGGTTGCGGAGTCCTGTACATACGCCGTAAATTTATGCGAGCCTACCGTGCTTGTATCGAACTGCGCGCCCTGACCCACGGCTCCGCCCGGACTGTCGGTTGCGGTGCACGATGCCACCGTCAAATATGGGCCGGTCGCGGGGTTGGGATTGTTTTGCGTAACCGTGGTTACCGGGTTGCACGTGTAGTTCGCTTGCGTCACTTGCCCCTGCGTGTACGTGCCGTTCGGCACCGGCGCGGTGATGCTAACGGTGGGCGTTTCGTTTTGCGTCAGGTAGGTGACCGTCCAGCACGAACCCGTGCCTCCGCTATTGGCCACAACCGGCCTGCTTCCCGGATCGACCAGATTGAAGGAAACGATCTGATTGCTCTGGAACAGCGGCGGATTGTTTCCTGGATTCAGTGCGCAGGGGTGGTTGGGGTCGAGCCCCACGCCTTTAAGAAAGCCAATCGCCGGGAGCCCATTCGCTGAAGTCAGATTCGGGAAGCCGAAGGAGAACGGCGCTGGAGATGGTCCACACTGCAAAGGCGAGTTTTCCGAGCAACTGAAATTGAAATCGGAACCCAGCAGGGCGAAGAAATCTGCATTTTGGCTCGAGCCGCAAGTCCCGTTATCAGAATCGGGGCATGTAACCTCGAACATGACCGGCACGTCCACTCCTTGGCCGCCGCCATTCTGGTAAACAAAGCAGTCGGCGCCAGGGAAACTCGCGTCAACGATCGTATTGCAGGCTTCCTGACTCGCTTGTGGTATCGCGTTTATGATTACCGTCGCCCCCTGGTTGGAGCTCGAACTCGTCTCCTGGCCCGTGATATCGTAGCCGCTATTCGGGTCGTCCTGGGTGAAGCCGCCGTTGTAAGTGAAGACGGTCGGATTGGGCTGCCCTGGGTTAACTTGCCCTCCCTGAGAGGGCCCGGGCGCGTTGAAAACCGCGGAAACATTCTGCGACGAAGTCATCGTCAGAGAACACGTCGAGTTCATTCCGAAGCTGGCGCACGCGCCGCCCCAGCCTCCGAAGGTGGTGGTGGAGTTTGGATCCCAGGTCGCCGTCAATGTGACTTGCGTGGGATTCGGATAGTTTGTCGAACACGTCCCGGTTACGGTTCCGGCTGTATCGCTGCAGTCGATCCCACCTTCCATACCGTCGCTCACATTAACAGTGCCCTGACCCGCTTCCATCACGGTCAGCGTATTTGCCGCTGGCGGCAGCCCCGCCTGGGCATAGACCGTAACGTTGATTCCGTTTCCACCCGTGCCGGGTTGGCTGTTCATGCTGACGTCGGAAAAGTTACAATTGCATCCACTGTTGTCGGC
>JBAVAA010000452.1:0-4618 GCA_049585515.1 Terriglobales bacterium
GCTGACACCAGCTACGTGGGAAGAAGCCTTCGAGCTGATCGGCAGGCGGTTTCGCGACGTTCGCGACGCCGTTAATAAGGAAAGTCATGGCGGAAGCGCGATCGGCGTAATCGGATCGAATCGCACGACCAACGAGGAAAATTATCTTCTGTCAAAGTTCGCCCGCGTCGTGCTTAAGACCAACAATGTCGATCATCACCGGACCGCTGACTATCCGGCCCTCGCGGCGGCGCTGCATGGCAAACCTGGAAAGACAGCTTCCATGCGCGAGGTGTTGAATGCACCCGCGATTCTGCTGATTGGAAACGACCCAACGAATCAGCATCCGCTGCTGGCATGGCAGATCCGGACGAATGTACGGTTACGGCGGGCGAAGCTGTATGTGATCAACTCGGCTCCCATCAAATTGCGGCGGCAGGCCGCGGGATTCGCATTAGCACCGGCGGGCGCGGAAGCTAAGGCGGTAGCATTTTTGGCGGGCGACGACTCCCTGCTTGACGCTCTGGTGAGTGACGTCACAGCCCGCGATGCCTGGATCGCATTGCGCGAGAAGATCCGCGCCGAACAGGACATGGTGATCGCGTTCGGCTCTGAACTTCGCGGACAGGACGTCGAAAAGTTGGCGAGTTTCGCTTCGACCTTGACGGGAGCAAAGCTGATCTGCCTGGGCGATTACGCGAATTCGCGCGGCGCCAGCGAAATGGGGCTTTATCCCGACCTTCTGCCTGGTTACGAACCAATTACCAACTCGGCCAGGTTCCAACAGGAATGGGGCGAGCTGCCGGCGGAAAAAGGTTTGAGCCTGCCGGAAATGATGGAAATGGCGAAGGCCGGCAAATTGAAGGCGCTTTACGTGATCGGCTCCAACCCCGTCGGCCGGTTGGGCATTGATCCTTTTGCGCTCTCAAAAACTTTCGTCGTGGTTCAGGATATGTTCCTGACCGAAACCGCGTCCATCGCCGATGTAGTTTTACCGGCGTCGAATGCGTACGAAAAGACCGGAACTTATACGAACACCTGCGGAGATCTGCAACTTTTAAAGAAGGCGGGCGAAGTTTCCGACACCAAGCCAGACTTCGAAATGATCGTCCGTATCGCCGATGCCATGGGCTTCGACGTGCATGGACTGGTGCCCTTCGGTGGCGGCACGCACTCGGATATGGGGCAGTCCCGCGGGGCGCAATCGGGCGAGGCGGATCGTCACGCGGTGTGGCTGGAAGGGCACAACCTCGAACCGAAGATGACGCCGTTTGATCCCATGGCGATTCTCGATGAAGTGCAGCGCGTGGTTGCTGGATACGATCTTTCGCAGACCAATGTTTCGCGGATCAATCTGCTGGCCGGTTGCGATCAGCACCTGGAGATTGCCGAGAGTGGCGGTGGCCTGGTTCAGGATCCGCAGCTGATTGTTCCGGCAAATGACGATCTGTTCAGTTCGGGCACTCTGGGACGGTATTCCAAGACGTTGAATTCGGTTTTCGAAAACAAGTCGGCCGAGTCGGAAGTTGCGGCCGACTAAAACTCTGGCGAACCACGATCCAGATCAAAAGCACGCGGGCAAGAGTGCCCGCGCCACACGGACACATTGAGCATAACGGCTTTCATCATCATTTCGATTATCAAGTCTGTTGCCGTGGTCGGGGTTCTGCTGACCGCGGTGGCTTACAGCGTGTGGCTGGAGCGCAAAGTGTCGGCGCACATCCAGAACCGCTGGGGACCCACGCGGGTTGGGCCGTTCGGCCTGCTGCAGCCGCTTGCCGACGGCGTTAAATTTATTTTCAAGGAAGACCTGACCGAGCCGCATGTTTACAAGCCGCTCTACATCGCGGCGCCGATCATCGCGGTGGTGTTTGCCATTTCATCGATCGCGGTGATCCCGTTTGGCAACTGGGTCGACATTGGGCCCTGGGGCACCTATCTGCAGATCACAGACCTGAACATCGGGTTGCTGGTGGTGCTCGGCATTACGTCGATGGGCGTTTACGGCGTGGCGCTTGCCGGATGGTCCTCGAACAGCAAGTACTCGCTGCTCGGCGGACTGCGGGCCAGCGCCCAGATGATCAGCTATGAAGTTTCGCTTGGACTTTCGCTGGTAGGAGTGCTGATCGTAACCGGGAGCCTGAGCTTGCGCGAAATCGTGGAGGCGCAGCGGCATCTGCACTGGAACATTTTCTTTCAGCCGGTTGCGTTCTTTATCTACATCATTTCCGCTTATGCGGAAACGAACCGCACTCCATTCGACCTGCCGGAAGCCGAGTCGGAGCTGGTCGCCGGATATCACACCGAATACAGCGCGATGAAATTCGCAATGTTCTTTATGGCCGAGTACGCGAACATGGTGACAGTGGCGTGTCTCGCGACGGTGATGTTTTTCGGTGGCTGGCTGGGCCCGGTATTTGGGCCGCAGATCCTGCAAATGGTTTTGCCCGTGATCTGGTTCTGTCTGAAGGTTTTCTTCTTTATGTTTTTGTACGTCTGGGTACGCTGGACCTTGCCCCGCTTTCGCTACGACCAACTCATGGCGTTCGGATGGAAGGTTCTGCTGCCCCTGGCGGTTGCGAATATTGTGGTGACCGCGCTGATTGTGGCGTGGAGAGCTTGAAAGCAGTTCTCAGTTCCCGGTTCTCAGTTCCCAGTTCAGGCGCTGGGTTTACTGGCAACTGACAACTGAGAAGTGAGAACTAGCAAAATAATGTTTCATCTAATTCTATTTCTATTCTTCGGAACCATCTGCGTGGCGGGGGCGGTGAACCTGCTGGTGCAGAGCCATCCCATCAACAGCGCGTTGTCGCTGATTGTGGTGATGGGCTCGCTCGCTGCCGAGTATCTTCTGTTGGGAGCGGAATTCGTGGCCGCGATTCAAGTGATCGTTTATGCGGGCGCGATCATGGTTTTGTTTTTGATCACGATCATGCTGCTGAATGCCGGCAAAGAAGACCGCACCAAGGGCAGCCGGGTCGCGACCCTGATCGGCATTCCGGGCGTGGCTATCGGGACGGTGCTGGTCGCATGGACCCTTCTCGGCCGATCATCGACAACGCACTCGGTGTCGGTGGGCGCGTTGTTGGGCACTCCCAAGGACATTGCGCGGCTTCTTTTCCACGATTTTCTACTGCCCTTTGAATTTACGTCGGTGCTGATCCTGATCGCCATCATGGGCGCGGTCGTTCTTGCCAGCCGCCCGGAAGCGATTGCGCGGCCACATCGCGCGAACTCAACGCCCGAGGAATCTTGCGAACTGGTGGTTACGGGAAAGGATCAATGATGGTTCCTCTTTCCTACTATCTCGTGTTAAGTGGAATTCTGTTCGCGTGCGGCGTGCTTGGGTTCCTGATCAAGCGCAACATCATTACGATTTTCATGTCCATCGAGTTGATGCTGAACGGTGTGAATCTTTCGTTTGTGGCCTTCGCTGCACAATGGCACGCGCTTAGCGGCCAGGTCTTCGTTTTCTTCGTGATGGTGGTGGCGGCGGCTGAAGCCGCGGTGGGACTGGCGATCATCATTGCCGTCTACCGCACGCGCGAAACTTTGAATGTCGATCAAGTGAACCTGCTCAAGCTATGACGGTAAATCCTTATCTCTGGCTCGTGCCCGTGCTTCCGCTCGCCGGGGCGGCGATCAACGGCTTCTTTGGCCGGTCGTCGTCGAAGAGAGCGATCACGGCCATCGCGCTCGTCTTCTGCGGCGCAGCCTTTGCCATGGCATTGTTCCTGGCTATGGGATTCTCTTCGGCGTCCGCTCCTTATTATTACGATCTCGCTCACTGGCTCCGCTCCGGAACTTTTCAAGTCGATTTCAGTTTCTATCTCGACCAGTTATCGCTCGTGATGCTGCTGGTGGTTACAGGCGTCGGCTTTCTCATCCACATCTATTCCGTCGGCTACATGTGGGATGACGACGGCTACTACCGCTTCATGGCATACCTGAATCTGTTCATGTTCTTTATGCTCACGCTGGTGCTGGCAAAAAATTACCTGGTCATGTTTATCGGCTGGGAAGGCGTGGGCTTGGCTTCATATCTGCTGATCGGCTTCTGGTTCACGAAGGATTCGGCAGCGGCGGCGGGCAAGAAGGCATTCATCGTTAATCGGATCGGCGATTTCGGATTTCTGATCGCGCTTTTTCTGATGATCAAGCACTTTGGATCGCTTGACTTCACGCATGTGTTTGGGTCTGTGCAATCTCTGCCCACCGAGACTGCCGGAGCCGGACTGCTCACGGCGATCGGTTTGCTTCTGATGGTCGGCGCGGCGGGTAAGTCGGCACAGATTCCACTTTACGTCTGGCTGCCGGACGCGATGGAAGGCCCCACTCCGGTGTCGGCGTTGATCCATGCGGCGACCATGGTTACGGCGGGCGTTTATATGGTGGCGCGGTCATCGGCAATTTTTGATCGCGCGCCGATGGCGATGACGGTGGTCGCAATTATCGGAACGCTCACGGCTCTATTTGCGGCGACCATTGGAATTGCGCAGACCGACATCAAGAAAGTTCTGGCCTACTCGACCGTCTCGCAGCTCGGCTACATGTTCATGGCCTGCGGCGTGGGAGCGTTTTCAGCCGGAATCTTCCATCTGATGACGCACGCGTTCTTCAAGGGCTTGCTATTCCTGGC
>JBAVAA010000453.1:0-9288 GCA_049585515.1 Terriglobales bacterium
GGCCTGCTCGGCTTCAACATCGGAGGCCAGACCACTCCCGCCAGCGAAACGCCGATCACCCCTATCATCATTGGCGACGGGCGCCTGACCATGGATTTCTCCCGCGAGCTGTTCAAAGAAGGCGTGCTCGGTACCGGGATCGCATTTCCTACCGTGCCTGAAGGCAAAGCGCGCGTGCGGACCATCATGACTGCCACGCACACGAAAGACGAGTTGCAGCAGGCGCTAGAGGTGCTGGGGCGCGTGGGGAAGAAGATGGGGATACTTGGATGATTGCGCGCTGAAGCCATGAGATTTCATGTTCGATTGCTGTTGTTTGTCTGGATTTGTTGTAGCGGTTTCCGTTGCCTGGCGCAAAGTGCGGCCGAGCGATTTCACTGGGATTGGCGCGAGGTTGAAAGGGACGGCTGGGAAAGCATCGGCCAATCGAAATCTCTATCCGCGAAGGAGCGTGCTGGCTTGATCACAGCTGTGGCTTCGCAACTGCGCCTTGGCATGTCCGTCTGGGGCATTCAGTCCGAGCAGCAATTGCAGTCGGTCGCTGCCCAAATACAGATCAAGGCGGCTGATCTCAGCGACAATGGTTCCAGGGAATTCTTGGCGCAAGGCGTTGGAGTTGGCCCCACACCTCCCCGGCTCTGCGGTCCAACAGGCAATTGTGAGGCCTGGGTCTTCCGTCAGAATGGCGACAAATATTCTGTGATTTTGCACCGCACTGCGACGCAGAATTTTACGATTCAGCCAACCATCACGAACGGGTTTCACGACTTGGTGCTCGGCCAGCACGGCTCAGCAACCGATCAAGGGTTGACTCTTTATCGCTTTGATAGATCCAAATATCGACGCATAGAGTGCTACGACGCGACGTGGGATTTTCTGGGAAACGACGGCGAATATCACACCCGGAAGGAACCACATCTAACTCCTCAGGTTTGCGAGATACGGTAGGCGAATTCTCAAATTGAATCCCGGCCCCAAAGAGTGTCGAGAGAAGTCGGTCGTCCCCCTGGGACTTATATCATTTCTCGCATCTGTCCCAGCGCTGAAGCGCTGGGCTAAGATCGGACGCCCCTCCGGGGCTGGGCGCGCCACCTTCCCGTTGGGGTGCTACCTTCCCATCGGATTATCTTCCACGATCGCCTGCACTAACTCATCAATCGCGTCGGTAACTCGCTTCGCGGGGAGATTGAAATTGTTGGAGAGAATGGAAAAGGCGACCGCCTGGCCGGAATTAGTGGTGGCGTATCCGGAGAGCGTTTTCACTCCGCCGAGCGAGCCGGTTTTGGCCAGGATGCGGCTTTGCAGACGGGGGGAGGTGAGACGCTCGGCAAGCGAGCCGTCCACTCCGGAGACGGGGAAGGTCGATTTGAAGTCGGCGCCCCAGGGCTGCCCCGCGCAATAGCGCAGTAACTCGACTACCGCGTGTGGAGTCACAAGGTTCTGGCGCGATAGTCCGGAGCCGTCGTAGAAAAGGTACTGATCGTTCGAGATTCCCGCCTGAGTTAGAAATCCGCGAAGAACTTCGAGGCCGCCTTCAATCGTTCCGGCGTTGCCGCGCTCGCGTCCCAGCAGGCGCAGCAGGATTTCGGCGTGCAGGTTCTGGCTGACTTTGTTGATCACGCGGACATCCTGCAGCAGCGGCTTGGATTCGTAACTTGCGAGCGTGATGGGCTGATCGGACTTCAGCTGGCGCAGGTCAGTACTGTCTTTGTCGTTAATGCCGTCGTTAAGACTGCCTCCGCGCGACGGGGCGAGGGCGGTCACGCTGAAAGTGGAAAGAGCAGCGAGTTCCGTATGGCGCGTGCGCTGGTGTCCATAAATTACTATTCCGCGTTTCTCCAGTAGCTGACGAAAAAGGCCGGCGGCGAACTCGGCGGGGTCCTCGATGGCGAGCGCTTCCGTGGCGCCTGCATCATCGAGCGGCATGTTGCCCCACAGCGTCAAAACCATGGAGCCCGGCTCGCGGTTGACGAAGAACCTGCGTCCGGAGCCGGCCGGCGTGGTGATGATGCGATTGTCAAGGCGGTAGTAATCGGCGAAGGGCTTGACGCTGACGAAGGCTTTTTCGCCGGGTCGGTCGGCGGGCAGGATGTTGACGAAGACCACGTTGTCGTTGATGGTGAGGGCGGAGACGGGAGCGCCATCGGCCCAGACAAGATCGTCCTGGCTCCAACCTTCGCCGTAGCGCTCGAAGGCGAAGTAGGAGTCGTCGGCCACGATGTCGCCGTCGATGAACTTCACTCCTTTTTGAACCAGGGCGTCGGCCAGCGCCTCGAGAGCCTGAATAGGATCGTCATTGCGCTGGGTGCGCAGATCGTAGGGAAGTTCACGTCCGGAAAGATTCGGATCGCCGTGGCCGACGAGGACGAGGTCTCCATTGAGGCGGCCATAGCGATCGAGCGTGCCGGTGGTTTCGACGGTGGTGCGGAATTTGTAGTCGGGACCGATCAGGGCAAGCGCGGCAGCGGTGGTAAAAAGCTTGGTGTTCGAAGCCGGCGTGAAGAGCTTGTCGGCGTTTTGCGAGTACAACGACTTGCCCGCCGTTTTGTCGGAAGCTTTTTCCAACGCTTTGTCGGAGATCTCGTCTGGAGACAGAGAAACAACTTCGATTCCCCAGAAACCGCGGGCCAGATCAGGCGCGCTGAGCACAGCTGCAATGCGATCCGGCAACGGTTTGACGGGTGCGGCGAACAGCGGCGCGATGAACAGAAGGATGATGGGAACGAGAGGCCCAACTGATCCCCGGCGAGGCATGGACTGGATTGTAACATCCGGAAAAACGGGATTGTTCGCGTGACCAGGCCCTGTGCCTTGTAATGGAGAACCGGGCGAGACGCCCGTCGCTCCACTAGAATAGGCGGCAACATGCGGGCCATTTTTCAGTGGAACATCGGCACTCGCGTCCTTGAGTTAGGGCGTCGCACGCTGATCATGGGAGTGGTGAATGTAACTCCCGACTCGTTCTCCGACGGTGGACTCTACTTCGACGCTGAAAAGGCGGTGGTCCAAGCCGAGCAATTACTGGACGACGGCGCGAGCATTATTGATGTGGGCGCAGAGTCGACACGGCCGGGAGTATCGGAACCGGTGTCCGAAGAGGAAGAACGCAGGCGGGTGCTACCCGTGATTCGGGATTTGAAGCAGCGGCGGCCGGATGCGGTAGTCAGCGTCGATACTTACAAAGCCAGCGTGGCGCGGGCAGCGGTGGAACTGGGAGCGGAGATTGTGAACGATGTCAGCGGGTTCCGGTGGGACGCGAAGATGGCAAAAACGCTGGCTGAACTCAAAGTCGGAGCGGTGCTGATGCACACCCGCGGGCGGCCCGAGGAGTGGCGGGCGTTGCCCCCGATTGGCGATCCCGTCCTGATCGTCAAGCGGGATTTGCGGCAGTGGGCGGAAGCGGCGTCGCTGGCGGGAGTGAAGAGAGATCATCTGGTGCTGGATCCCGGGTTCGGGTTCGGCAAGCGGTTCGAGGAGAATTATCCGCTGCTGGCGCACTTCGGCGAATTGCAGGCGATGGGTTTTCCTCTGCTGGCAGGAGTGTCGCGAAAATCATTCATCGGCCGCATGCTGGCGGCGCCTGGCAACGACAAAGACGCGGATGTTGGCGAGCGGCTCTATGGGACGCTGGCCGCGGAGAGTGCGCTAATCCTGAAAGGGGCGCACATTATCCGGACGCACGATGTGCGATCTGCCGTGCAAGCGGCGCGAGTGGCAGATGCGCTGGTAGCTAGCGGAGGTTAAAAGGCGTCGAGTTCCCTCACGTCGCCCAGAGGCTGGCAAATCGCCGAGCCCGATTTCATCGTTTCGCCAAGTTGATGAGCGCCATCACCAGGAAGAAGGCGATGATCCACCAGTAGAACGTCCCGAGTTTGCGCCAGAAATCCATGCCTCTATCTTAGAGTCCCAGGCGAAGTCGAAAGTTTACATCCACAAGGTGTCAGGCGTGGGCGGCTTCAGTGATTGCCGCGGCTTTGAGCGCAGGTAACCGGACCTCAAATACAGCTCCGCCTTGGGAACGGTTGTAGCAGGTGATTTGTCCCTTGTGGTCCTGGATCACACCGTAGGTAGCGCTAAGGCCGAGACCGGTGCCTTTGCCGATCGGTTTGGTGGTGTAGAAAGGATCGAAGACGCGCTCGGGATCGCGCACGCCGGGGCCGGTATCGGCGAACTGAACAATCACCTCGTCCTCTTCCCGCCACAGACAGACATCGAGACGCCCGTTGCCGATCTCCTGCAATGCTTCAACGGCGTTCTCGACGATTTGAAGAAAGGCCTGCAGAAGCTGGTTGGGATTGCCGATGACGCGAGGCAAAGCATCTTTGCTTTCCACCGTCAAGAGGATCTTCTTGTTTTCCAGCTTGAATCCCTCCATTTGAATTGCGCGCTGCAAAAGAGGCTTCAAATCGAGAGGATTCTTTTTCCCAGAGGTTTGTTGGGCGAAGCTGAGCAGGTCGTTGACCAGTTCGCGAGTGCGGCGTGCCTGTTGCCCTATTCTCTGGGCGTTCGCGAGTTGCTCGCGGTTGAGGTTGCAGCTGGCGGCCATGCGTTCGGAGCTGCTCAAGATCGCCGAGAGCGGAAAATCCAGTTCACTGGCGGCGAGCGCGACCAGTTCTCCCAACGAAGCCAGTTTCGCCTGTTGAATCGCTCTCCCCTGCAGACGCTGCAGGTTGTCGAAACTGGTGCGCGACTGTTTGAGTAATTGCAGAAGACTTTGATCGAGCAGATGTTGTTTCAGAAAGACTACAAAAGCTAACAGGGCGACGCCCCCGATGGTTACCCCAAAACGGACCTGGCGCAGATAGGGCTGATCGTGGCTAACAAAAAGCGCCCAATATCCCATGACGGGCAGCGAAAGCAGGGCGAGTTGCGCGAGGTGAGGGGCGAGCGGGTGACTGGTCCCAGCCGTCGATGGCATTGTCTGGACCTCGCGAAGGCAGCGCCGTCCGCTAACGGCGGCCCAGAGGAACAGCAAAGAGGACGCCAGAAGCGGAAGATCATAGAGTCCACCTGTCTGGTAGGTACCATTCGCGATGGCGGCATTGATCTCTTCCGAAGAAAACGTGTACAGAGCGGCGGCAACAAAAATGTTGCGATAGAGATCGCGCCACGCTCCGGAACTGGTGAGGAATGCGGTGGCGGACACGGCAATCAATATCAATCCTTCCAGGAAATACAGAACATCCCAGCGCGGGGTGTAAACCGCGACATCGGTGACAATGTATTCCTCGGGAAAAACAAAGAAGGCGTAAACCACGATCCACCACAACAGCAAGATGAGGACATTGAAGGTGCTGGGCAGCATCCCCTCCCGCTCATCGGCCCGGTGAGGGCGGAGGGCCACCGCTGCCATGATCGGGACAATGTGCAGGAACAGAACGATATCGCCCGGGAAGGGGTCGGGCAGCGGTTTGCGAATCACGAGTTCAAACCACGCCCAGCATCCCTCGTTGAAGGCCCACATCGCCATGCCCACCGACACCAGAGTCCAGAACAGGCGTGTATGTCCGCGGCTGTCGAAGGCGTTGCGAGCCGAGACCATAAAGGCAGCCCCAATCACCAGCAGGGGGATCAGGTCCCCGACGGCTAAGCGAAATAAGGGGCTGGGGACTAACGCCTCGGCCAACGCAAAAGCCAGCAGCAGACCAACTCCCCCGAGGAGCGCCGAGATGTGGAGCCGAGACACCACATTGGAATCATATGATGTTCGACGGCAGATGTTTAGATCACGGGGCGGTTACGTGAGGGTACTGAGGTAATTGGTTCTGATACCCGCCGGCGGGAACGGTACAAGCCGCGTCCCTAAGAAGAATAACGTGTGATGCAGGTCACAGGGACCAGTGACCGTTTCCATGGTCGCCGTTTCCGCAGTCCCTGCTAAAATTGCGACTTATGGCATTCCCCGCTAACCGGCTGCGGCGTTTGCGGCGCACGGAAACATTGCGCGCCCTGGTCCGGGAGACCCGGCTTACGCCCGAATCTCTGGTATACCCGCTGTTCATTTGCCCCGGAGTCGGGTTCCGTAAAGAAGTACGCTCGATGCCCGGCGTCTTCAACCTCTCGGTAGATGAGGCCGTGAAGGATGTGCGCGCGGCGCGTGCGCTGGGAGTGTTGTCCGTAATTCTGTTCGGCCTGCCGGAAAAAAAAGATGAAGTGGCTACAGGCGCATGGGCGGAGGATGGCATCGTGCAAAGGGCCACATGCGCCATTAAGAGTGAGGTGCCCGACGTCGTTGTGATGGGCGACGTTTGCTTGTGCGAGTACATGTCGCACGGGCATTGCGGCATTGTAAAGGCGAAGGAAAATGGGAAGCCACAATCGCTGGGCGCGGCAGCGGCAGCGCCACCGGCGACTGCGGAATACGAAATTGTCAATGACGCGAGTCTGGAATTGCTGGCGCGGACCTCGGTTTCGCAGGCGCGTTCAGGCGTCGACATCATCGCGCCTTCCGACATGATGGATGGACGGGTCGGGGCGATTCGCCAGGCGCTCGACGAGGCGGGCTTCGAAAATACGCCGATTCTCTCCTACGCTGCCAAGTTTGCTTCCGGTTTCTACGGGCCATTCCGAGAGGCGGCGGATTCCACGCCGCAGTTTGGCGACCGCCGGTCCTACCAGATGGATCCGGCGAACCTGCATGAGGCGATGCGCGAGATTGAGTTGGACATCGCAGAAGGTGCGGACATGATCATGGTGAAGCCTGCCATGCCGTATCTGGACGTGATCGCCGCCGCTCGCGATCGTTTCGACCTGCCGCTGGCTGCGTACCAGGTATCGGGTGAGTATGCCATGATCGAGGCGGCAGCCAGGAATCAGTGGATCGATCGGGAGCGCGTAATCATGGAGTCGCTGCTTTGTATCCGCCGCGCAGGGGCGAGCATGATTCTGACCTATTTCGCCAAAGAAGCAGCACGATTGCTCGCTTAGAACACGCCATCATTGGCGCCCGCGCCCGAACACGCTGCGGAAAAATCCGGCGTCGTGTCGGCGTATTTCCGGCTTCATATCGGGTATCGCTTTAGCGATACCGGAAGTCCGGAGAAAGCATACGCCCCTTTTAGGGGTTGGGCGTCGAAGCTCTCTCAACTCTCAGAGCTATAGGCCATGCGAATCAGAGTTCTCTCCGAAAAGGGAACGTACAGCAAAGCGGCGGTCGCGGCGAACGCTAGTCCGACACCGATCCGCGGCAGCAGCAGGAACGGAGCGATGGCCCAGAGTTGATCCAGCGCGAGAACGAACGGGAAGAGCTGCCCGAATGACACTGCCAGTTTGCGGAAATCAAAGGCGACCGCCGACAACAGGTAAAACCGCAGCGGGATCCCGACCACACCGGTTACCAGGATCGCACCCACGACGGCAAGAGCTCTCCAGCCCGGCACATAACTGCCGGCGATGCGGTCTGCACTGTGCAGATGAGCGAGGCCGCTCACGTAGAAAATAAGATACATAACCTGAATCAGCGCGAAGAGTCCGCGGACGACGTCACGCCGGGGAATGGGTACGCGCAGTTCAGGGTGCAGCGGCTCGTGTGGCGCGGACCCGACCTGAGCACCAAACGAAGACGCCTCCGCCCGCGTGTCCTCGTCCTGCGCGGGTCCAGACAGGGGCGCGACGCTATCAACCGGGGCAATGAAGCGGTATCCGCGGCGGGCCAAAGTTTCGACGAAGCGTGGGTTCGACGCGGAATCGCCCAGCGCCTCGCGAATCTTGTTCACGGCGGTGTTCAGGCTGTGATCGAAGTCGACGAAGGTATCGGCCGGCCAGATTGTTTCGCGCAAGTGGTCACGGGTGACGACTTGCCCGGCATTCCGAAGCAGGGCAGCGAGCACTTGAAAAGGCTGCTCTTGAAGCCGTATCCGCGCGCCGTTTCTGCGCAATTCCCCGGCGTCCAGGTCAACCTCGAAAACGCCAAAGCGCAGAAGCCTGGTTTCGCGGTTGGAGGAAGGCATAACGGGCGCGCCCGTAGTTTACCGCGAGTTCGTCGTTGCTGTTCGTCGCCGGTCGGTCGTCGTTCGCGACATCGCGTTTGCTGATTAACTTTGCCGACAACATTTGCCGACGACCATTAACTAACGAACGAGCGAAACGGCTACAATAGCCGCGTGAACGCCCCCGTTCAGGCAAAGCCGACAGCTGACAAAGAGCACCAGCACGACCAGCATCAGCACCGGCATTCCATCTATGCGGCCGAGGCCACGGGATTGCTTCTGATGGCGGTTCTGCTGCTTATTCTCACGCTGATTCGCTACTGGCGAGACATTCCCTGGAGCGCGCGCTGACGGTGCCGGATGTACCGAAACTACACCCACCGCAACGTGAACCGCTGGTCGTCGTCGTGCTCGGTCCCACCGCTAGCGGCAAGACGGCTTTGGCGCTGGCAATCGCGCGGCGCTTCGGCGGAGAAATCGTCAACTGCGACTCGGTTGCGATGTACTGTGAATTTGAAATCGGCACGGCCAAACCCAGTACGGCGGAGCGCGCAGAAGTTCCGCATCATTTGCTGGATTGCGTCGATCCGCCCGCCGACGTTAGTGCGGGAGAATACGCCCGGCAGGCGCGGCTGGTTCTCCACGAAATTAACCAGAGAGAACATTTGCCCGTCGTCAGCGGAGGCACCGGCCTCTATCTTCGCGCTCTGCTTGAAGGACTCTTCCCCGGTCCGCAGCGCTCCGAAGAACTCCGCAGTAAACTGCGCGGACGCGCGGAAAAGCGCGGGACCGAGTATCTGCATCGCATTCTGCGGCAGTTCGATGTTTCGTCGGCGGACCGCATTCACGCCAACGACCTTCCGAAAGTGATCCGAGCGATCGAAGTGTGCCTGGCCTCGCGCCGGACTTCTTCCCGAACCTCTCGCATGACTATGAGTGAACTTTGGCAGCGGGGAAGACAGCCGCTTCGGGGCTTTCGGATCCTGCGTCTCGGGCTCAATCCGGAGCGCAAAGCTCTTTACGCGCGCATCAACCTGCGTGCTGCGAAGATGTTTGACAAGGGACGGATTGACGGTGGACTGATCGCAGAGACGGAAAGGCTTCTCGCAAAATATGGCGAACAAGCGCGTCCGCTCGCTTCGCTGGGATATAAGCAAGCGCTGCAGTTTTTGCGCGGAGAAATCGACCGGGAGACGGCGCTGACCGCCGCGCAGCAAGCGCATCGCAATTATGCCAAGCGCCAGATCACGTGGTTCCGGCAAGAGCCGGACGTACATTGGCTGGCCGGATTTGGCGACGATCCAGCGGTTCAGGCGGAAGGTGCTGCAATCGTTGAACGCGAAAATTGACAAGATTCGCG
>JBAVAA010000454.1:0-2291 GCA_049585515.1 Terriglobales bacterium
CTCGTCCGAATCATCCGCGCCAAATCCAAACCGGACGAAATGCTCTATTTGAAACTTACGCAACGGCATCCGCAGCTGAGGAAGGTGTTGCTGGCCCGAGGGTCTGGTTAATCAGTGTGCCCGGGAACAACTGGGGGTGCCCATCCTCACGCGTTCGACACCTCCGCATTCCGCAAGCGTAAGCAAAGCCGTTTCTTTTGGATCAAGTTTCATATGTTTCCTCTTCTTTTGATCACATCGGGTCGGCCTATTTCAAGACACAGGCCGGCGTAACTTGAACCGCCTCGTTTCCCCGTGTATAAAGAGTGAGAAGCTGGATGCCGGGTGTGGTTTCAAGAATTGAGACCTCCCGAGCGTTTTATGCAGGGCAGCGCGAGTCCTCCTCTGCGAGAAACTGATCTAAAGGCGGAAGTGGTGGAACTGGCAGACACACCATCTTGAGGGGGTGGCGCCGAAAGGCGTGGGGGTTCAAATCCCCCCTTCCGCACCATCGCAATGATTCGCTTCGTATCAGGGCATACTGCCGTTAAATTCAGAAGCTAAATCGGGCCCAACCCGGACGGAGTTTTATCTCAAATGACCATTTTGATTATCGTAGTCCACATAATCGTCTGCTTTTTCCTGATCGCGGTCGTATTGCTCCAAAGCGGAAAGAGTGGCGACCTGGCTGCCGCCTTTGGAGGTCAAGGCAGCCAAACCGCATTTGGCCCGCGGGGTGCGGCATCGGTTCTATCCCGGGCGACGACCTGGTCGGCGGTTATTTTCATGCTAACGTCGATCACGCTTTCGATTCTCGCCGCGCGACGGACCGGCCCCACCTCCGTGCTCTCGGGAGTAAAGACGACGCAGACCAAGTCGCAACCCGCAACACCGGCACCGTCCACACCGCCGACCGTTCCACAAAACCAGGCGCCGACTCAGAAATAATGCGCTGTTGGAGAGCCGGGCGTCCGCGCCTGGCCCAACCAAGATCATGCCACCAAAAAAGGATTTGCTTCCCGCTCCTCCCCAATGGTCGTTCGCGGCCCGTGCCCTGGAATCACAAGCGTGTCGTCGGGTAACATAAGCACGCGGTCCCGCAAGGAGCGCATGATTTTCTCGAACGACCCTCCCGGCAGATCGGTGCGCCCTATGCTGCGGGCAAACAGAGTATCGCCGGCAATCAGCAACTTCTCCGCTGGGAAATAAAGACAGACGCTACCCTCGGTGTGCCCAGGAGTGTGGAGAACGTTCGCGGTCAGTTCACCCGTCTGCAATGACTCGCCATCTCCGATACTCGCCTCAATCGCCACGTCGCCGGGCGCAGCCATTCCTAACCACGACGCCTGCACATCGAGCATCTTCAACAACGCATAGTCATTCTGATTGAGCAGAATGGGCGCGCCAGTCGCCTCGCGCAGCTTCATCGCTCCGCCTACATGATCGATGTGCGCGTGAGTGATGACGATCTGCTTCACCCGAAGTTTGTTCTGCCGGACGATCGCCAGGACACCTTCAATGTCATCGCCGGGATCGATGACCATGGCTTCGTGGGTAGTCTCATCGCCAATCACGGAGCAGTTGCATTGCAGCGGGCCAACCGGAAGGATTTTATGGATCATGATCTATTCTCGCTCAAAGCATTAGAAACGGTCCCGGTTCTCGTTCCCAGAAATATCCGCTCAAGTGCTTAAGGGCTTTTTCTGAGAACTGAGAACTGAGAACCTGGGACCGAGAACTGATTTACAATTTCCCCGGCCTCGGAGGTCATTTGATAATGATGATTAGCAGTCTACGCACCACCCGCATCGCAATTTATCTTCTCCTGTTCCTCACTGCATTCGCCCATGCTCAGTCGCAGCTGATTCCGCGCAGCGTGCTCTTCGGCAATCCTGAGCGTTCTTCGCCACAAATCTCGCCAGACGGCTCCATGCTCGCCTATCTCGCTCCCGATCAGGGGGTCCTCAACATCTGGGTTCGTACCCTTGGCAAAACGGACGATCGCGCCATCACCAACGATCGCAAGCGCGGCATAAGAAATCTGTTTTGGCAGTATGACTCAAAAAATATCCTCTACGCCCAGGACCAGAACGGCGACGAGAACTGGCGCGTCTATCAAACCAACATCGCCAACAGACAGACGCGAGACCTGACGCCCTTCGACAAAGTCCGTGCCGATATAGTCGCGCTTGAGCCCACGCATCCGGACACTGTTCTCATCCAGTTAAACAAACGCGATCCCAAGGTTTTCGACATCGAGCGTGTGAATCTCCAGACGGGCGAACTTACGCTCGATACGGAAAACCCCGGCG
>JBAVAA010000455.1:0-1873 GCA_049585515.1 Terriglobales bacterium
CAACTGGTGACCATCGATTGCGACGTGGCCGTTGAATTCGATGCCGACGCGATGAAGGCGGGTGAACCGGACATTGAATCTCTGCGTGCCCTGTTTGCAGAACTCGAATTTAGTTCATTGCTCAAAGAACTGCTTCCCGTAGTCGAGGTAAAGGAGGGCGACTACCGCGAGATCAAATCGGCGGCTGAGTTCGATGAGTACTTGAAAGGCGTGGATGAGATCGCGGCTCTCGCACTGGCTATTCCGGTCGACGAGACTGAAAGAGTGTATGCGGAGAGCGCTGCAGAAGAAGACGAGCCGCAGCCGGCGGAGTCTGGACTTCTGGCGTTGCAGCCCGCCGATTCTGACGGACCGGGTGAAGTTATACAGCGCCTTGCCGTTTCGAATGCGCCCGGCGCCGGGGCGATGGTTCTATTGGAGGATAGGAAACTCGCGGATAGAGTGACAGCCGTCCTCGAAAATTCTTCGGTGCCGAAGACCATTCATGATTTCAAGTCGGCCCTTCACCACTTCTCCGGGCATTTTGGCGAGCATTCTACCGAAAATAGCATCGCGCTGGCCGGAGTGAAGCATGATCCAATGCTCTATTCCTATTTGCTCGATCCGACGTACTCATCGCATTCGTTGCCCGAGGTTGCGCTGCGCCGATTCAATTTGAAGCTGAGCGGCAACCTGGCGGAAGCGGCGGATATAACAGGCAGACTGGCGACCGCACTCCGGAAAGAAGTCGATGAGCAGGGGCTGACCTCGGTGTATGAAGAGATCGATGCGCCGCTCGTGCCGGTGCTGGCGCGCATGGAATACGCGGGAGTGAAGATCGATCTGGCGGCGCTGGAAAAGATGTCGGGAAAGTTGCAGCGCGAAGCTGCCGTCAAGGCGCGCGAGATTCATGAGCGCTGCGGCATGGAATTCAACATCAGCTCACCGAAGCAGCTGGGCGATGTGCTGTTCAACAAGCTGGCGCTCCCCATGCCGGTGAAATACGGGAAAGGAAAAAAGATATCGACGGCGGTCGATGTGCTGGAGGGACTGGCGGAAGATCACGATGTCCCTCGATTGGTACTGGAGTACCGGCAGTTAACCAAACTGAAATCGACTTACGTGGACGCGCTACCAGCGCTGATTCGCAGCCAGAGCGGCCGCGTGCATACGACATTTGGGCAGACCGGAACCGCGACGGGCAGGTTGTCGTCCGCGAATCCGAATCTGCAGAACATTCCGATTCGCACCGAACTTGGACGAGAGATTCGCGCGGCTTTTATTGCCGAGCCCGGGCACGTACTTCTGGCGGCGGATTATTCGCAGATCGAACTGCGGCTGCTGGCACACTTGTCGAAAGACAAGCTGTTGGTGGAAGCGTTTCGGCGCGGCGATGACATTCACACCCTGACCGCTTCGCAGGTGTTCGGTGTGCCGCCGCTGATGGTGACGCCCGAGCACCGCCGACAGGCGAAGGTGGTGAACTTCGGGATCGTCTACGGTTTGTCGCCGTTTGGGTTGTCACAACAACTCGGTATTGAGCCGGCGGAGGCACGCAAATTCATCGATGCATATTTCGAAAAATATGCGGGAGTGCGGGCGTTCATCGATGCCACGCTGGAGCAGACACGGCGCGATCAGAAGGTGAGAACGCTCTCCGGGCGTATACGGCCGATTCCCGATATCAACAGCAAGAACGCCACCCAGCGCGGCTTTGCGGAGCGGACGGCGGTGAACACTCCGCTGCAGGGAACAGCCGCCGACCTGATCAAACTGGCGATGATCCGGATCGATGAGGAGATTCTGAAACGCGGGCTGCGGTCGCGGATGACTTTGCAGGTGCATGACGAACTCGTGTTTGAGGCACCCGAGAGTGAAGTGGACGGGATGAAGA
>JBAVAA010000456.1:0-3311 GCA_049585515.1 Terriglobales bacterium
TCCGCGAGTTGGCCGCGAGTTCCTCCGCCATACAGCACTGAAATCATCTAATCCGGAGTAGCCCCGAGATACTCTTCGTGCCCTGCCAGCACCTCATCCAGACGTGTGAGGGTGAAGATCTCCTTCACGCGCGGCGTGAGATTGACGAGCTTTAACGGGCACCTCGCCTTTTTGGCCGAGATGTACACGCCGACGATCATCCCCAGTCCGGAGCTGTCGAGGTACTGGACATCGCTGAAGTCGAGCACCAGGCGCTTGTTTTCGGCAATCAGTTTGCGCGCGGCATCGCGCAGCTCAGCAGCGTTTTCCGCGGTGATTTTGCCGGAGCACCGAATGGTGGCTTCGGTGGCCGTTTTCTCAGTGACGAGCGTCAGAGTTGGGGTGGACAGCGGATCGGCAGCCATGCGGACCTCCTACAAGGAGCGGTAGCTTATCATGGAGCTTAAATGATTGCCATGCAGTGCAATGACCAAATGACCAGTAGTTTGAATTTCTTTTGAAAGAGCACGGACGGGAAGGGCACGAGTTCCACGCGACCTTTCAAAACTCCGTCATGCCTTTGCTCCGAGCGCGCGCAATCGTTGAGGCAGCTTCTCATAGATGCCGCCGAATCCGCCATTGGAGAGAATGGCAACGACGTCCCGCTCCCGCAGTTCGGGAGCGATTGCGCTCACAATGGCATCGGCATCGGCGACGATACGCGCTGGTTTGCCCTGCTTCTGGATCTCATCGACCACACCATTCAGATCCAAACGTTCGGCCTCCGGAATCGCCTCCGACTTGAAGATGTCCGCGATCACCACCTGGTCGGCGAGCGCCAAACTGCGGGCCAGCGCGCCCTGCAACACATTGCGGCGCATCGTGTTCGAGCGCGGCTCGAGGACCACCCACAGGGTCGATTGCGGATAGCGCGCGCGAAGTGCCCGAATCGTCTGCTCAATGGCCGTCGGATGATGCGCGAAGTCGTCGATAATCGTGATGCCGTTGACCTCGGCCTTCACCTCCAGACGCCGCTTGACGCTGCGAAATGTTTTCAGGGCCTCGGCGATCGCATCTTTCGAAATGTCATAATTCGCCGCCAACGCCGCGGCTGCGGTCGCGTTCCAGACGTTGTATTCGCCGCCCAGCGCGAACTCGAAATCGGCCCATACTTTTCCACCTCGCAGCACCGACCAGGAGGTCCGCTCCTCTTTCAACTTCACATCTGCGATTCTCCAGCCCGCGCGACTTAACGTACCGTAGCGCTCGACCGGACAGAATGCCTTCTGCAGACAGCGATCGAGGCTTCTTCCCGAAACATCGTTCGGGTCAAACGCAACGATTCGCCCACGCCGCGGAACCAGATTCACCAGGCGTTTGAAGGCGGTCTCGACCGCGTCGAGATCCTTGTAGATGTCGGCGTGATCGAATTCAACCGAGGTGAGAATCAGGGAATCCGGAAAATAGTGCAGAAACTTCGGACCCTTATCGAAGAACGCGGTGTCATACTCGTCGCCTTCCAGGATAAAG
Source organism: Terriglobales bacterium (assembly GCA_049585515.1). Lineage (GTDB taxonomy): Bacteria > Acidobacteriota > Terriglobia > Terriglobales > Acidobacteriaceae > Acidiflorens. Next base: position 1,510 of record JBAVAA010000456.1, read on the forward strand.
TGTTTGCCTTCGGCAAGCCCAAAACTGCGGCCGAAATTCTCCGCTATTCCTCCGATCAAAAATGAAGGTTGCAGCCCAGCGGTCTCGAAGATCCATGCCAGCATCGACGTCGTGGTCGTTTTACCATGCGTTCCGGCAACTACTAGAACCTCTTTCCCCATCAGGAATTCGTCATGGAGAATCTGCGGCAGCGAGCAGAACGGAATGCGTTCGTCGAGCAGGCGCTCCAATTCGACATTGCCACGAGAAAGCGCATTGCCCACGACTACAAGATCAGGGCGAGGATCGAGGTTCGCCCCAGCAAACGGCTGCGCCACCGGAATGCCCAGCGTCTCAAGAAAGGTGGACATCGGCGGATACGACGCCGCATCCGACCCAGTGATCCGAAAACCGCGTTCTTGCAGCATGCCGGCGAGCGAAGCCATGGCTGTTCCGCAGATGCCGATCAGATGGATGTGTTTAGCTTTCGTCATGCAGTCGTTGCCGACTCCAAAATTTTCAGTTTCACTTCATTGTCCACTTCGAGCCGGGCTTTCACACCAATTGGCAGCGTGATATTGGCGCGAGAGACATGTCCCGAACGAAGACCAAATGCTACCGGAATTCGCAAATCGCCAACCACCCGCAGCACAACTTCCTCCAGCGTGTAATCCTGACTCGGACTTTGACGGCAATCCATCATCTCGCCAAAGATAATGCCGCGGACATCCTTCAGCTTCCCCGCCAGTTTCAGTTGCATCAGCATGCGGTCGATCTGAAAGGGCTTGGCGGTAATGTCTTCCACAAAAAGAATCGTGTCCGTTGTTCGAATCTCCTGCTGCGTGCCCAGGGACGCCGCCAACATCGAAAGACACCCGCCGTAGAGGATTCCATCCGCTTCTCCCGTCAGTAGTGCCTTCGCGCCCGATTCTTCACCAATCTCCCACTCCTCCGCTCCACCCAATGCGTTCTGCCAGGATTCAAAATCCACACCGTCCGCGACGGCGAAATCCTTGGTCACCATCGGGCCATGGAAGGTCACGAAGTTCGCCGCATCCGCTATGCAGCACAGCAGCGTCGTAATATCGCTATATCCCACCAGAATTTTGGGATGCTCGATAATCTTCCGCGGATCAAGCGTCAGGGGCAGGTAGTTCGATCCATATCCTCCCCGCGCGCAAACAATCGCGCGGATATCGTCGCGCGCGAACATGTCCTCCAATTCGCGGGCGCGGCGCTCCACTGAACCCGCAAAGTACAGGTCGCGGTCGAGGATCGAATCGAAATAAAACGGCTCATAGCCGAGTCGGCGGAGCCCATCGCACCCTGCCTCGAGCATCTCGCGCTTCACGTTCGACGCGGGCGCAACAATTCCCACCTTGTCTCCTCGACGGAGTGAGCGCGGCTTGATTCGTGAATTCGGGAATGCGGAAGGCATTATCGTGTTGATCTTAGCAGCCTGCGGCGGACTCATCGTCAGATCAGGAATTCTCCGCGGCAGACAAGAGTTGCCGGACCTCGCAGAAAGACTTGTTTCTCCCAGCGCACCGTCTGCGTGCCGCCGGACGCGATCACCGTTACTGGCGAAGCCACTCGGTGGGTGGCGATGGCCGCGATTGCCGCCGCGCACGATCCCGTACCCGAAGACTCCGTCTCTCCCACGCCACGCTCAAACAGCCGAATCTCGATCTCATGCGCGCCGTTGACATTTCTGCCGCGCTCATTCGCACCACGAATTAGTACGTACTCCACATTCGTACCCTGCGGAAACTGTGGCTGCGCCGCGATCAGCGCCGCTTGCCTTTGCCATCCATCCTCAAAGC
>JBAVAA010000457.1:0-2994 GCA_049585515.1 Terriglobales bacterium
CGTAGGTGGCGTCAAACCTATCTGGAGATAGTGGTAAGAAGACCCGCAGCTCAGGTCCTCTGTGGCAAGTCTTCAGATATTCTTTGGTCACCGGTGGAGGTTACCAGCAACCTTTGCCATAAGTGCATAAGTTCCAATTTGCCGTTAAAGATGTGCAGATTTTTTCACCTGGCGTTTTGTAAGGTGCCTGCAACCGCATGTAGAAATAGTGCTGGGCGTGGCATCGCTATTGCAATTAGCTCCAGTGTCGACAACCGGGCAATTTCCCCCCTGAGGCGAAAGCTATCGCCTCTCCCCCCTGTAAGTGACTCGTTGACGACGATTGGTTTGAGCCCCGGAAAGTGAAGATCATAACGCTCGTAGCGGAATGATCGACATCGTCCAAGGCTCAGTGCGATCTGAAGTCAAAAGCTAAGGTTCTCCACTCTCCCAGGCCAAAGCCGTGAGGACCGTTTTTGTCCGTGGTTTGTTTCACGGAAGGATCGCCAGACAAAAATTGTTGACTTGTCTCCAGGAGAGACCCTGATGCCCGCTGCGAAGACTTCTGTGTCGCCCGTTGCCAAACAGTTTCGTCAAGTTTTGATCGTTACGGCTCTGATCGTGATTGCCAGCCTGAACTTGTGGGCGAGCGTCACCGTTTCTCCGGCCAGCGAAACCTTCACGAAGACATTTGTCGGAGTAGCGAGCGCCGCCAAAGCGGTCACGATCACGAACACCGGCGCGTCGGCTCAGGTGGTCAAGGTTGTAACGAGCGCCGACTTCTCGGAGACGGATAACTGCAGTCCCAGCGTCGCTGCGGGCAAGTCCTGCGTTGCGAACCTCGTGTTTACGCCAACCGCGGTCGGCTCCATTTCGGGCGCGGCAAGCATCGTCGACAACAGCAATAACCTGCTCGCATTTGTGGGTCTCACCGGAACCAGCGCGGCTTCAGTGTCGGTCTCCCCGACCAGCGTCAGTTTCACCGGCGGGTCGGTCGGGTCGCAAAGCGCGATGAAGATTTTCAACGTCACCAACAACACCACGTCGAACTTCAACATCACTGGCGTCACGACCAACGTTCCCGATTACCAGATCGATCCGGGAGATTGTTGGACGGGGTCCCCGACGCAGCTCGCGGCAGGAGCGATGTGTACGGTGACCGTACAGGTAACTCCCACGTCCGCAACTGACAACGGCGCCATCATTGTCACCACTGATCTGAGCGGGGCAGCGCCGCTAGTCGTGAAGCTGACTTCGGCTGCAACGGGCACAACCAATCCGATCTCCTTCACTCCCGCCACACTCACCTTCACAACGACAAGTGGCGGGACCAGCGCCGCGCAGACCGTTACGGTAAAAAACACAAGCAGCGGTTCTGTCGCATTGGGCCTGATAACCGCGACTGCCGATTACGCAATCTCGAGCGATTCCTGCTCGAACACGACTCTGCTTGCGAAGAACAACTCCTGCACCTTGAATATTGCATTCAAGCCAACATTTGTCGGATCCATCAGTGGAACGGCCGCAGTTCCATGGGGAGACGGCACCGCCATCAATACCCCGCTGGTCGTGAATTTGAATGGAACCTCCACCGCGCCGCTGACCATAGCTCCTGCCAAGCTGACCTTCGCGTCGCAGAGTATAGGCACGAGCAGCGCGGCGCAGGCGTTCACAATCACCAACAACAGCGCCAGTCCGGCCCCTCTGAATTTCATAGCCACGCCTGACTTCCAGATTCAGAACAGCGGCAGCACTTGTCCGCTCAACGGCGGTTCTCTGGCGGCGAGCAGCAACTGTGTTGTCGAAATCCAGTTCGCGCCAACCGTCGGCGGATCGATTCTTGGAGCGATCAACGTAAGCAGCAGCGTCATTCCCAATGCGCTTATGGGTCAACTCGCCGGCTCCGCCTCTGGTTTCACGCTGACGGCGCCAGCGACCATGAGCCTTCCTCAGGGAGCGAGTAAGACGGGTACGATCACGGTGCATCCCACGAATGGCTTCTCAGGCAGCGTCACCCTGGCTGCCTCCGGCTTGCCCAACGGAGTGACCTGGTCGTTTGGCACGAATCCCACAACCAGTACGAGCGTCTTGACCCTCACAGCTACCAGTACCGCCACGACCGGTGGGCCGATCGCTGTAACAGTCACGGGCACATCAGGCGGTTTGACGCAGACGGCGACTATCAACCTTACCGTAACCGCGACCAAGAACTTCACTCTCTCCGCCAACCCCAACACTTTAAGCGTTATTCAGGGCAGCAACGGCACGAGCACGATTACGGTGAATCCGATCAGCGGCTTCACGGGCAGCGTGGCCCTATCGGTACTCTCCGGTCTGCCGAGCGGAGTGACCGCAACGTTCAGTCCGGCGAGCACCAAGACCGCGAGCACCTTGACCCTGACGGCGACCGCATCAGCCACCACGGGACCAGCGACCGTGACGGTCCAGGGCACATCCGGCGCTTTGACGCAGACCACCAATATCAGCCTGACCGTAAACCCGCCGCAGAGCTTCACCTTGTCGCCCTCGCCCAACAGTTTGAGCGTTGCTCAAGGCAGCAGCAAGACGAGCACGATCACCGTAACGGACGTAGGCGGCTTCTCGGGCAGCGTCACCCTGGCCGCGTCCGGCCTACCCAGCGGTGTGACCGCAGGCTTCGCTCCCAATCCGACTACCGGAAGCAGCGTGCTTACCCTGACCGCGAGCGCTCTGGCCACGACGGGTGGACCGACGACAGTGACTATCACGGGCACCTCGGGCGCTTTGACCGAGACCACCACCATCGCCCTCACCGTGACTGCGGCTCCGAACTTCACGCTGTCGGCCTCGCCCAACACTTTGAGCATCGCCCAGGGAGCCAACGGTACGAGCACGATCACGGTCAATCCCACGAACGGCTTCACGGGCAGCGTCACCCTGGCCGCGTCCGGCCTGCCCAGCGGTGTGACCGCAGGTTTCGCTACCAACCCCACCACCGGAACCAGCGTGCTCACGCTAACCGCGAGTACTTCGGCC
>JBAVAA010000458.1:0-6986 GCA_049585515.1 Terriglobales bacterium
GCCTTCATCACATGGGTCAACGTTCGCGGGATTCAAACCGCCGGGAAAGCCGCTACGATCTTCGAGGTATTCATTTTTATCCCGGTGATCGCACTGGTAGTCATTGGATTTGCTAAATGGCGCCACAATCCATTTGTGCCAATGGTGCCTCCGAACCAGCCTTTTTCCAAGGTCTTCGGAGTCGGCCTGGCCCTGATCATTTGGGGTTATTCGGGATACGAGCAAGTCTCGAGTGTCGCCGGGGACGTTGAGAACCCGCGACGCACCTATCCGCGGGCCCTGGCGTTGGTCATTCCGCTTTCCATCGCAGCCTATTTTCTTCCGACGCTCGCCGGGTTGGCCGCTCTCGGAAACTGGCAACAATGGAAAGATGGATACTTCTCCACCGCGGCGCTGCTCGTTGGTGGCCCGTGGCTCGGCGGCCTGATGACGATCGCCGCCATGATCTGTAACGTCGCGCTGCTCAACAGCACCATGCTCACGGCCACACCCATGCCTTTCACGCTTGCCGAGGACGGCTACCTGCCGCCGTTCCTCACGTGCCGCCATGCGCGCTATGGCACGCCCTGGATTGCGATACTGATCTCTGCCGCCATTTACGCCTCGCTGGCACTGCAGTCGCTGGGGGAATTGATCAGCATCTACGTCTGGCTGCGCGCCGTCACCACGGTCATGACCGTCCTCTCCGCCTGGGGACTGCGCCGCAAACGCCCCGATTTGCCGCGAGCCTTCCGCATTCCCGGCGGCAACCTTGGACTTATCTACGTGATCGCCATGCCGCTGGCCATGACTTACGTCGTTCTGCGTTACAGTGATCCGGTAGCCTTGCGGTGGGGCCCGTGGGCGCTCGCCGCCGGTCCGGTCGTTTATTTTGTGGTGAAATGGTTCGCAAGACGCGCCGCGCAGCGGGCGCGTCCGGTCGAGTGAGGATCTATGCCCTTTACCATCGGCGAATTGCGCCGAAAAATCTTGGACCGCTCCATCTCCCCCGTTGAACTCACTCACGATTGCCTGGATCGCATCGAAAAGCTCAACCCCATCTTGAACGCCTTCATCACGGTGACCGCCGAATCCGCGCTCGAGCGAGCGCGCCTGGCCGAGCGGGAAATCTTTCGCGGGCACTATCTCGGACCGCTGCACGGCATTCCCATAGGTCTCAAAGACATTATCGATGTCGCCGGAGTTCGCACCACAGCGGCGAGCGCCCAATTCAATTCGACGCCCAGCACGCCGAATAGAGATCGCATTCCCACCGAAGACGCCCAAGTCGTCCGCCGCCTGCGTTGCGGAGGCGCGATCATCCTGGGCAAGCAGAACCTCCACGAATGCGCCTACGGCGGAAGTGCGGTCATCAGCGCTTTCGGAGAGGTCCACAATCCATGGGACACGGCGCGGGTTGCCGGAGGCTCTTCGGGAGGCTCGGCCGCCAGCGTCGCCACCGGTATGGGATTCGCCGCGATCGGAACCGATACTGCCGGTTCGATCCGCCTGCCTGCTGCCTACTGTGGAATTGTTGGACTCAAGCCGACTTATGGTCGCGTCAGCACCCGCGGAATTGTGCCGTTGGCATCGTCCTACGATCATGTCGGCCCGATCACCAACTCAGTCTATGACGCGGCCCTGGTGACGCAAGTGCTGTCGGATTACGATTCGCCGAATCCCTGCGGCGATAAACCAGTGCCGAGTCTAGTCTCTGCGTTCGACGAACTTCCGACCAATCTCCGCATCGGTGTGCCGCGGGCGTTTTTCTTTGACCATCTTCATTCCGACATTGCGGACGCTATCGAAAAGGCAATTCAGGTCTTCACCGAACTCCACGCCGAGATTCGCGACATCAAACTAGAAGCGTCCACCGACCGCACGCTGGCGAGCGCCGAAGCCTATGCGTATCACAAGGAATTCGCCGAGCGCTCACCCGAGCTTTACCAGCCGGCAACGCTCGCGCGCATCCAAGCGGGCGCGACAATCTCCGCACACGAGGCTCTCCGCGCCAGCCGCGACCTTCAGGCCAGCCGCCACGACATTCAGGAAGTTTTCAATGACGTGGACGTGCTGTTGACACCCACCGTTCCGATTCCGCCGCCGGTGATCGCCGACCTGCTTGAGCGTCACGACGAACTGCGTCCGCGGGAACTGGTAATGCTAAGGAATACGCGGCCCTTTAACGTCTGGGGAATTCCCACAATCTCGGTGCCATGCGGATTCACAAAGGACGGCCTGCCCATCGGCCTGCAATTGGCCGCCGCTCCGTGGCGTGGGATTGTTTTGCTGCAGGCAGCACATGCGTATGAGCAGGCAACAGGTTGGCACAAGATGCGTCCAGAGTTGGCTCGAGCCACATAACCGCACCCGCCGTCGGCAAACCGAACAATTGTGGCGTGAGCGCCATCACTGTATCGAACTCTACCGCTCTGTCACCCTGAGCGGAGTTGTCCATTCACGAAGTGAACGAACAACGGAGTCGAAGGGCCCCTACCCCGCATATGCCCAGAGAGCGCAAAACGTACTGCGCCTACATCATGGGCAGCCTCTCGGGAACGCTCTATATAGGCATGACCAGCAACCTTCACAAGAGGGTCTTCGAGCACAAATTCCACCGCATCGAAGGATTCACCGACAAATATGAGGTCGAGCGCTTGTTGTATCGGGAATCCTTCGACGACGTTCATAAGGCGATCGCCCGCGAGAAACAATTGAAGGGCTGGAGAAGATCGAAGAAAATCGCCCTGATTGAAGGGGTGAACCCGCATTGGTTGGATCTAGCGCGAGAATGGTTTCCGTGGATGAAAGATTCGGGAGTACAAGCGCGAGTGCTGCCACAACCCCCGCAAGAATGTCATCCTGAGCGCAGCAATTCCGTTCGCGAAGCGAACGAAATCGCGGAGTCGAAGGACCCCTAAACGCGGAAACGCCCTTTGCATGTGCGCGCATGGATCACGTTAAAGCCCCTCGGGGAAAAGTACGGAAGTAGCAGCGGCAACCTGCCGCCTTCTGTCAGTGCTGGGAGTAGGGGTCCTTCGACTCCGCAGACGAATTCGCATTCGCGAATCCGTCCGCTGCGCTCAGGATGACAAGGTGAAGACTGGCATTGCCATCCGATCTACGAAGAAGAAGTGACAACGGCAATCTTGACGCGCTTCCCGACTCTTAGAGAAAACCGCGCCGGTCGGCCAACAGTCGGATTCAAGAGCACCGTACGCGCGTCAGTCGTAACCTCATCTTCAAGTTTCACCGACCGCTGTTTGATCTTTCTGTTTGCGTCCGTGGCCGAGTCCGCCAATCCACACTCTACCAAAAGCCTATCGAGACGAATAAGTACTCGATCGCTTTGATCTCGCGACACCTCTATCTTCTTGATGTCAACCAAGACTTCCTCGGCGCTTTCCGGCACACCGCCCTTCTGAAATTGCCGCGCCCAATCCTCCGCCGCCTTCGTCGCCGCTTCCGCCGAGTGGAAATCAGCAACAATTCCCCGCGCCAATTCTTTTTTCAGCGCCATCGGATGCGCCTTTCCGCTCGCCGCATCCGCTTTCATCGCTGCGATCTGCTCCGCCCGCACGTCCGTCAGCAGTTCGTAATACTTCCACATCATCTCGTCCGAAATCGACATTATTTTGCCGTACATCTCCAGCGGCGGCTCGTGGATGCCAATTGCGTTTCCCAGCGATTTCGACATCTTGTTCACGCCGTCGAGGCCTTCGAGAATCGGCGTGGTCAGCACCACCTGCGATTCCTGTCCGTAGGCGCGATGCAGTTCGCGCCCTACCAATAGATTGAACCTCTGATCGGTGCCTCCCAGCTCCACGTCGGCCTCGAGCGCAACTGAGTCGTATCCCTGCGCCAGCGGATAGAGCAGTTCATGCATGGCAATCGGCTTTTCGTCGCGGAAGCGCTTGTGGAAGTCTTCGCGCTCGAGCATCTGCGAGACGGTATACTTCGCGGTCAAGCGTATGAAATCCTCGGCTGAAAATTTCGAGAACCAGCGGCTATTGAAGTCCACTACCGTTTTTTCCGGACTGAGAATTTTGAAGACCTGCGTCTTGTAGGTCTCGGCATTCTCGGTTATCTGCTCCCGCGAGAGAGGGGGGCGTGTTGCGGAGCGGCCGGTCGGATCGCCGATCATTCCGGTGAAGTCGCCAATGAGAAAGATGACCGTGTGCCCGAGATCCTGAAAATGTTTGAGCTTGCGCAGCAGCACCGTGTGCCCAAGGTGCAGATCGGGCGCGGTCGGATCGAAGCCTGCCTTCACGCGCAGCGGTTTGCCCGAAGCGAGCGAACGTTCAAGCTTCAAGCGCAGTTCGGATTCCTTGACAATTTCGGCCGCACCCTTCTTGATGTACGCCAGTTGTTCGTCGACCGGTGGAAAGTTAGACATGCGTTTCGATTATAACGATCCGCTCGTTTGCGAAGGCCCTGCGATCGCTAGCTCCTCCGAAACCTTTCTTGGGATTGTCATCCTAAGCGAAGCGAAGGACCTGCTGTCTCGTGCGCTTCAAAGAAAAACAGGTCCTTCGCTTCGCTCAGGATGACAAACGCTTGAAGGGTGCGGATTCCTCTGAGAACCGCCGGTAAAAGCTTAGCGCCGCATCTCCCTGCACCAGCTTGCGATAACGCCGCAATTCCCCAAACGCTTCTCCCGGATCGAACCTCTTCTCATGCTCCGCGATCACTACGCTCCGCTCGTCCAACAGTTTCGATTCCGCCAAAGCCGTCAGCGTCTTTGCGTACTCTTCCTGCATCGAGTAGGGCGGATCGAGAAACACGAAATCGGCAATGCCCGCCGCCGCCTCCAATTGCCGCAACGCCTTCCCAGCCTCGGCCTTCACAATCTGGAATCCACCGGCGATCCCCAACGATCGCAAGTTTGCGCCGATCAACTCCGCCGCGGCCTTGGAGGATTCGACGAAATATACCATTCGCGCGCCGCGGCTGATTGCCTCAATGCCCACCGCGCCGGTTCCGGCATACAAATCGAGCCACGTCGATTCGGCCAGCGCAGCCGGATCGCCCGCCGACAGCACGTTGAACAGCGTCTCGCGCAGCCGGTCGGATGTCGGCCGGATTTCGAGCCCTGGCGACGACCGCAGGGTCCGGCGCCGGTATTCTCCGGCAATCACTCGCATGATAGCGAACCGCGGGTGCAACCGAGGCCCGCGCTCTGGCAACATATCCGCATGACCACGATTCTGCTCCTGACTCTCTCCAACATATTCATGACCTTCGCCTGGTACGGCCATCTGAAATACCGGCACGCGCCGCTGTTCAAGGTGATCGTGATCAGCTGGCTCATTGCCTTCGCTGAATACTGTTTCCAGGTACCCGCCAACCGCATTGGGTCGTATGAGTTCAGCGTCGCACAACTCAAGACCATTCAGGAGGTCATCACTTTAACCGTATTCTCGGTCTTCTCGGTCCTTTATTTTCATCAACCGCTGAAGTGGAACTATTATGCCGGCTTTGCCATGATCGTCTGCGCTGTCGCCGTCATTTTCAGGAAATGGTAAAGCAGGCGGATCGAAAAGGATTTATCCTTCCTCTTTCGGCCATCAAACCATGACCCTGATCTTCCGCAAGCCGCTTTCCAACATCGAACACCCCGAAATGCCTGCCGATGTCGTCATCGTCGGCGGCGGCCCGGCGGGAATGGCCTGCGCGCTTCGGCTTTCGCAGTTGATCGACGAGCACAACGCGCGCCATCCCGAAGCATTACTCAACAAAGAGAATATCTACGTGCTCGAAAAAGCGCGCGAGGCCGGGCAACACTGTCTCTCCGGCGCGCTCCTCGACCCGCGCTCCATGAAGGAATTGCTGCCCGGATTCGAGAGCGAAGCCCCGCTCGACGCCGTCGTCCACAAAGATGCGGTTTACTTTTTGACACGCAAAGGTCACTACCAGCTTCCGCTGACGCCTCCGCCGCTCCAAGATCACGGCAATTACGTGATTTCCATCAACCGCTTTGTGAAGTGGCTGGCGGGCAAAGTGGAAGCAGCGGGGATCACGGTTTTCGCGGGCTTCGCCGGATCGGAGTTACTGTACGAAAGCGATCGCGTCATCGGCGTGCGTACCGACGACAAGGGCATCGATAAGCAGAACCAGCCGAAATCGAATTTTGAGCCGGGCTATGACATCAAAGCGAAGGTGGTCGTGCTCGCCGAAGGCACTCGCGGATCGCTCACCAAACAACTCATCCAAAAGTTTGACCTGATGAAAGACCGCAACCCGCAAACTTATGGCGTTGGCGTAAAGGAGTTGTGGGAGGTCCCATCCGGCCGTATTCAAGCGGGCGAAGTCATCTACACGATGGGATATCCGCTGACTGCGAAGGAATATGGTGGCGCGTGGATCTACGGATCAAAAGATAACGTGGTCTCGCTCGGCTTCGTAACCGGCCTCGATTATCGTGACCCGCGCCTCGATCCGCAGCACGTGCTGCAGGCGTTCAAGCAGCATCCTTTGATTGCCCGCTTGCTCGAGGGCGGCAAGATGATCCGCTACGGCGCAAAGTCGCTTCCCTATGGCGGATGGTGGTCGCTGCCGCCGCTCGGCGGCGATGGATGGATGATCGTCGGCGACGCCGCCGGCTTCCTGAATTCCGCGCGCCTCAAAGGAATTCATCTGGCGATCAAAAGCGGCATGTTGGCGGCCGAGACGGCGTTCGAGGCGCTGGTGAAATCGGATTCGTCCGCCGAAACGCTCGGCAAGCTCCAGCGCCGCGTCGAAACCAGCTGGATTTACGACGAGCTCTGGCCGGTGCGCAACTTCCACCAGGGATTCGAAAATGGCATGGCGGCCGGCATGTTCAACACCGTACTGCAGGATATTTTTCCGGGCGGCCTGCGCAACCGCCTGCTATCGCACCCCGGCTACGAAAACTTACAGCCGCTCGCCAAGCTGCCCGCCGATGGAGGCCCGGAAGCGCACATGCTTGGCCCTGCCAAGGGTGATGGCAAATTCACTTTTGACAAACTCACCGACCTATATCACTC
>JBAVAA010000459.1:0-10302 GCA_049585515.1 Terriglobales bacterium
GCCCACCGGCGTGTTGAAATTCGGACTGTTCGAATTGCCGTTCATCATCACGCTCGAATCCTCCGGCGAGGCATTGAAAACACATCCGGGGACCGCGCTGCGTTCATTAGGAAATGGTTCGTTCGAGACGCCCTGCTCCACGTTGTAGGCTTCGCCGGCAAAAATCAGCAGCGATTTGTTCTGCGCCTTCCAGCCGAAGCGGGTAATCGTGCCGTCGTTCCCGCTGGTATTGAACGCACCGCCGATGCCCAGGCGCGACCGCGCCGCTTGCGTCGCCGCCAGATTGGCCCGCAACGTTGCATCGGGCGTATTCTCCACCAGGCCGAGCCCGAATAGCGGCGTCGGAATGCGGAAAATTACGTTGTTGATCAGCATCTGCTGGTTGAAATTCGGCTGTGCCAGCGTACAGCCCACCGCGTCGGTACGGCCCGCGATCGTATACAAGCCGTGAACCCCGCCATCGAGCGATCCGTCTGAATTCCGTATGAAGCGAGCCTCGCGCACCGGTCCGTTCGCCGTGATGAATCCCGGCACAAAGTTGGTGGCCCCATCCAGAACAGCCAACGCTACCTGCGGATTCGGAACCGGTTTCTGCGGGCTCGCCAGTCCCGGACTGCTGCCGCCGAGGGCAGGCTGCGCATGGCACATGGCGCAGCTGTTGCCATTGAACGTCGGCCCCAGGCCGCTTCCCGCCTCAATGGTTCCCGATACAGAATCGACCTCCTGAAACCGCAGGAATGCCTGGCCGAAGTAGGCCTGTTCGTTCGCGTTAAGTGTGGGATAAAATCCGCCTGCCGTCGGTGGACCAGGCCGAGGGCCCGGATCTTGCTGCCCCCATGCGCCGCCCGGCGCCAGGCAAGAGATCAGGCAAGAGATAACGAGCAAGGCTATGCCGGTTCCATTCCATTTCTTCATTTTGATTCTCTCTCCTTGGCTGGCCAGACACACTTCGACTGTTGTCGGAGTGTGGAGTGACGACGGCGCGGTGCCTAAGTGCTCGCGCGGACACACGTCGGCCAGCGATTGCGACCTCGTGCTTTTCGTGCGAATTACAGTTGCGCCCCCAGGCCTGAGCGGCCCAAGGTGTAGGAATGTCCGCTAACCACGCGGAGTTTTAACAAGCTTGAGTGGCAATCTATCTTTGAAGCCGCGCCCGGTCAATGTGCCCTTAGTGCATCGAGCGCCACGCGCAGAACACACTAGGGCATCGTTCCGAACGCTGCCATGCGATGTCCACATTCCTGAATCGGGAATCGTCCCAAAACCGCAGTTGCACCGCCGCCAAACGGCAGATTCCTGGTCTGGCGCCGCGCACGACAGCCGAGGGCAGCCGTCAGTATGGGCGCAAGACGGCAATTCCGCGTTTATTGTTATGATTTACTAAATTGTGAGTTCCTACTCCTGTATTCCGATTCGTCGCTCTTTGCTTCTTATCCCTCTTATCTCAGCGCTCACCCTTTCGGGCTCCGCACACCCCATCACCGCACCCGACCCGCTTCCAACGACGCCCGCGATAGTCATCGGCTTCGTCGGCGGATTTGTCCGCCACAATGACATAGTCCACAGCGCGGTTCAGGTCGCGGCGCATCTCCGCCAAGACTACCCATCGGGCCTGTATGTCGAGGTTCTCGAGAATCGGGGCCGGGAAAAAGCCCACGCGGATATCGTTCGATGGATCGACACCAATCGCGACGGCACGCTCTCTCCCGAAGAGAAGCAGACCGCCCGCATCATCCTATACGGCCACAGCTGGGGCGCTTCAGAAGCCATTACCCTGGCGCGGCAGCTGGGAAAAGAAGGTATCCCGGTACTGCTCACCATCCAGGTGGATAGTGTCGCCAAGCCCGGCGAGAACGATAAGGTCATTCCCGCCAATGTGGCTGCGGCCGCAAACTTCTATCAGTTGAATGGATTTCTGCACGGCGAACCGCAGATTCGCGCTGCCGACCCGGCGCGCACGCGCATCATCGGAAATTTTCGCTTCGACTACAAAGCGAATCCGATTGACTGCAGGCAGTACCCCTGGTACGACCGCGTTTTCATGAAGTTTCACACCGAAATTGAGTGCGATCCCAAAGTTTGGGGCCAGGTGGAATCCCTGATCCACTCACGGCTGTCTTCGCTGCACTGAGCTGACGCCAACTTCTCTCGGCTCAGGCATGAGCAGTTGCCGGAGCAGCCCCAGATCTCTTTCCACGTCGTTGGACGAAGTCTTGCGCGCAGTGCCGGGCCGCAATTCCAGTCGGAGTCGAGCCTCCAGAAGTCTCGCGGCCAGTTCCGAGGAGTCAGAAACCGTCAAGATATTGGTGCGCGAAAGGCCGACTTGCGCCAAGTCGTCCCCCAGTCGCAATTGCAGAACGGGGTCGCCGGAAATGTCGATTCCCGGCGTGGCGCTGGCTTGCAAGCGCTCCCAGGCTTTCGCTTCCTTCATCCCGCTTTTTTCCTCGTTCTTTTTATCCGACTTATCCGAAGCCTCAGTCGACGATGTGGTTTCAGTGAGTTCGTTCAACCGGCTCTGGAAGCGGAGGCGCTCATCCCGGGTCATAGGCGCATCCAATTCGTGGTCGGAATCCAGAACCAGCGCGCCGCGCGCCGGGTCGAAGCGGCGATGCCCGAAATATTCCACCAGCACGCCTCCTCCGATATACGGATGCAGTACCACCAGCGGCACCATATATTTCTTCGACGCCATCACCGACTCCAACACTCCATGCACCGGCTTGCTGCGCCGTATGGCGCCCGGAACCTGCGGCATCAGGAAAACCGAACTCTCTAACTCCGGGTGCTTATGGCCGTATTTCTCGAGCATCTTTGCGATCTGCTTCGGAGTAGTAACCCCAAGGTCGCCAATCACGCTGCGATGGAGCGCGTGCGGATAATAAAAATCGATGACCTCCCGCACAAAATCGGCGCAATTCCGCTTCACAAAGTTATAACGTTCGCGGTTAGGCTCGCTGTTCAACTTCTCGATCAGCCGCGCATCTTGCTCGGGAGTAGTCTCAATCTCGAATCCATAAATAGTCCGGTCGTAGGAAGCGCCAACCAGTTCATACCAGTTTCCCTCCGGTATCCCGCCGTCCGGACGATCGGGAACAAGCTCCTCCAGGTAGTCGCGCCGGTATTGATCTCGAAGAAAAGCAACCAGTCTCGCATCGGCAAACAGCGGAACGGCGTCCGGCCAGTCCACCGCGTACAAATAAGGGATCAGCGGGATCGCAATCCAGTCATATCCCCCAATACCGTCATACCGGCTAAGAACGACGCCCGTTTCACCCTCGGAGCAAGGACGCAGAATTACCGGGGACGCGGCACAAACGTGGCTAAGATAGACCGCCACATGCCCGGTGCCCGCGAAAGCCCCATCATAGCTATAAGGCTCTTCCAGAAGCAGGGTCGCCGCGGCATGCGCCTGCGAGATACCACAAAGACAAAGCAATAGAAACGCAAGCAGGCGGACGAATCCCCGCAAAGGATCCGGTCGCGCCGAAACGGATTTTGATAGTCCCCGCATCTCAGTTTGATGACTGGAACGCAACCAGGGTTTGATAACGAAAACCCCATTTGAGCCCATTTGTTGCGCAATCCCCCAGTTTCAAAGGTTTAGCGTCAAGACAACCCGGCCAAGCGGGCACCGGAACCACCGTCGTCCGAATCGCGGTCGCTAAATTCGATTCGACTCGGGTGACACCTATTTTTAGTGTTCAGCGGCAAAGAGAGCAGAAACTAACGAACAGGTGATCCAAGCCATGTGCATCCAGTCTCTGAGTTAAGCATTCATTTGAGACAATATTCCCAGGTCTTTCAGCCATGCGGGTACTGCTAGTTGAGGATGAGCGACGTCTTGCCGAAAACATCGTCGCTGCTCTGCGCGAAACCGGATTGGCTGTCGATCACGCTGCCGATGGTGAAGCGGGCTCGCATCTTGCCGAACAAGGTGTTTATGATGCGATCGTGCTCGACCTGATGCTTCCTGTCAAGACTGGCCAGCGCCTTCTTCAGGATCTGCGCAGACAAAAAATCCATACTCCGGTCCTCATTCTCACAGCGCAAGAAAGCAAAGAGTCGATCGTGAGTCTGCTCAATACGGGCGCGGATGACTACCTCAGTAAGCCGTTCGATCTGGGAGAACTGCTTGCCAGAATCAAAGCTCTCATCCGGCGGGCGAAGGGAACATCTACCCCCGTGTTGGTGGTATCGGATTTGGAACTGAATACTGTCCAGCAAACGGTCCGGCGTCGCGGTCAGTATGTCGATCTTTCGCCAACGGAATACCGGATTTTGGAATACCTCATCCATCGGCCTCGGGCCGTCGTTTCGCAGCAGGAGTTGCTGGAGCATCTCTACGATTTCGATTGGGAGCATCACTCTAATGTGATTGAAGCCCACGTCTCGAACCTGCGAAGGAAGCTGACTATCCCGGGCACGGAGCCGCTGATCGAGACCTTGCGGCATCGTGGATACCGGCTGCGGGAGGAGAGCGCCTCGCCATGAAAGGTTCGATCTCCATTACTCGACGCCTGGTCGTCACTGTGCTGGCTCTTGAGCTATTGGCTGCGATTGCGTTGATTGGAGCCATCACAGTCCACGAACGGCACATGCAGTTCAAGGCGCTCGATTCGTCTCTGGTTGCAAGTACCGAATCACTCATGGGTGCGGTCCAGGACACGGAGGACACGGCCGATGATGTGATGCTCGACATGCGAGGAGTGCAGGTTGCGAAAGACTCCGTCTTCCGAGTCGAAGATGAGCGAGGCCACGTGCTCGGCACCGAGGGTGATCCCCCACCTTTAAAAGTGATCGCATCGGAAGCGGCACAGTTTCGCGATGCGGATGTAAATGGCCGTCATTACCGGTTCCTTATTGTCCGGCGGCTTCGCGTCGTCGACCCCGGGCAGCCAGACGGTGGAGTTCGGCACAGCATCACGATCGTCTACGGAATTCCCGCGGATCATGTCTGGCACGAGGTTCTGGAGGCGGTTCGATTTTTCGCGATCTCCACGGCCTTGTTGTTGGGCGGGACTGGGGCAATCATGGCATGGCTGGTGCGCAAGGAACTTTCGCCGGTCCAGGAACTCGCGCAAGAAGCGGAACGCATCAGTTCAAAAGACTGGCGCTTCGACGCTCCAGACAGCGCAAAAAAGACTGTAGAGTTGAAGCCTCTGACCGCCGCTCTTGAAGCCGCGCTCGCCCGTCTCGAGCGCTCGTTTGAGCAGCAAAAGCGCTTCACCAATGACGCCGCTCACGAACTGAAGACGGATGTGGCGATCGTCAAGTCTTCTCTTCAACTGCTGTCGATGCGGAAGCGCACGGCGGAAGAGTACAGTCAAGGCTTGGCCCTCAGCCTTGACGACTTCACCCGCTTGGAGACGACGGTCCAGAAAATGCTCACCCTGGCGCGGCTGGAACAGCCCGCGGAGAACCACAGCTCAGCTGTACCGCTGTTGTCCTGTTCCCTTCGCGATGCGATTGAGGAAGCCGTCCATCAAAGCAAGCCTTTGGCTGAGCTAAAGTCGATTTCATTGAACATCGAATGTCTGGCCGACGCCAACGCGCCAATCGATGCGCGTGATGCTCTGCTCTTGTGTTCGAATATTCTGTTGAATGCCTTGCAACATAGCCCTGAAGGAGCGGCGGTTCAGGTCGCCGCGAGAGTCGATCAAGAGACCGTTCGGCTAACGGTTCGAGATCATGGAGACGGCATCTCGGACGCAGACCGCGCCCATCTCTTCGAACCGTTTTATCGGAGTGACCGGTCGCGCAGCCGAAAGAGCGGAGGCACAGGCTTGGGGCTTTCCATCTGCAAGGCAATCTGCGACCGCGCCGGGGGCTCGATTGAAATCACGAACAGCGCCGGGGGCGGCGCGCTTGTTACCGTGAACCTCCCGGCCACAGCGCCGGTGTCCCATTCCTCGTCTTCTTCATTTTCTTCAGCTTCGCTTAAGGCAGATTAGGGACACTCGGAAGGCCGGCAAAATGCCGAGTACGTTCAGGAGTTCATTATGCGCTTCCATCAAGGGACAATTTTCGCGGCAGTCCTTTCCATCGCGGCGACGTCTGCCGCACAGAATTATCACGTTGCTGAACACTGGAAGCTTGGCGGGCAGGGCGGATGGGACTACCTGCTGAGTGACGATGCAGCTCACCGTCTCTACATCGCGCACAACTCGCGAGTCGAGGTCGTCGATAGCGCCACCGGCAAACCTCTGGGCGCGATTACAGGACTCAAGAGCACGCACGGAATCGCCCTCAACCCCGACGGAAAAATCGGCTACATCACGGACGGGGCGGGCAATGCGATCGTCGTCTTCAACCGCGCGGATTTCTCCGTCAAAGCGACGGTACCGGCTGGCACCAATCCCGATGGCGTCGCATTCGAGCCTTCCACCAAGACCGTCTGGGCATTCAACGGCCGCAGCAGCAATGTCTCTGTGTTGGACACTTCTTCCAACACCGTGGTTGCCACCATACCGCTTCCCGGAAAGCCGGAATTTCCGCAGGTCGATGAACACGGATCGCTGTTCGTGAACATCGAAGACAAGAATGAAATCGTAAAGTTGGATGCGGCGGGGCGCAAGGCCGTCGCCACCTGGCTGCTGACAGGTTGCGAATCGCCTTCCGGTATGGCGATTGACCGCGACAAACATCGGCTGTTTTCCGTTTGCGATGGTGGCAAGATGGCCGTCGTCGATTACGAATCCGGCAAAGTGCTTGGCCTAGCGGCCATCGGCGCTTCGCCTGATGCCGCGGGCTTCGATGCAAAACGCGGACTGGCGTTCTCGTCCAACGGAGGCGACGGCACCCTCACCATTGTTGATACCGGAAGGCCCGGATTCCCGGTGCTCCAAACCGTAAAAACGGAAAAAGGCGCTCGGACCATGGCGCTCGATGAGTCAACCGGGCGCGTCTATCTTGTGACGGCCGAGTTCGGGCCGCCGCCGGCAGCAACGGAAGCCATGCCACATCCGCGGCGCAGTGTGGTGCCCGATACTTTCCAGATCATCGTGGTAGAACGGTAGTGACGCAACCTTAGGGCCTTAGCCGAACAATGAGACCTCGACGGGTCGCCTTCAATGCCGCGCCAAGGGACGCCGAGGCAATGCTGGCCCCGAATAAACACACCAAGCCCCAGTATCCGAAGCTGAATGCGCATCGCAGTGTCCAGCACCATGCGCTGGTAATAGCCTTCCTGCCACGGCGCGAGGAGAGTCAGTTTCATCGGATTCCTCATGACAAGGAAGCCGAACGTCGCTACTGGCAGCCCTATAAGCACGCCAACTATACCGCCCATCGGGGGCCCTCTCACGAAAACTCTACCCGCAAGCCGCTTGGAATTCCAGTCAACTGTTTTAATCGTTAGCGCCAACTGACCGGGGCGGAGCTGGTGCTATCGCGATTTTTCGCCAACAATCTTGGTGTTATTTCCTGTTTCGCTGACTACTCAACCGGAACCGGCTCGATGGTCGATCGCCCCTTGCTTGGCAGAGACCATTTCAGCAAATTGAGTTGCAAAAGTCCGTGAATGCAGAGAGAATCACGCCGTCTTCATGCCAACCTTTACGGTGCCAGAGCGCAAGGGACTCACGGGCAAGCTCTCGGCGGTTCTCGTCCTGCTCGGAATCTCCGTCTTCATAAACTATGTAGATCGTGGCAATCTCTCCATCGCTGCTCCGATGCTGAAGGACGAGCTGCGAATCTCGGCAACACAACTGGGAATTTTGCTCTCGGCGTTCTTCTGGACTTACGCGTGTTTGCAGCCCATAGCCGGCTGGCTGGTAGACCGAGTGAACGTCAACTGGGTCATCGCCGGAGGCTTCTTCCTCTGGTCTGCGGCGACAGCCGCGACCGGCCTTGTGCGCACGTTCTCGATGCTGTTCGCGTTGCGCTTGCTGCTCGGCATTGGAGAGTCGGTCGCTTATCCTTCATATTCGAAGATCATTGCGCTGAACTTTCCTGAAGAGCATCGCGGCCTCGCCAACTCGGTCATCGGCGCAGGGCTGGTATTAGGACCGGGAATGGGCATGCTTCTGGGCGGCACTCTAATGGGAAGGTTTGGCTGGCGCCCTTTCTTTCTTGTGCTCGGACTGGTCAGTTTGCTCTGGCTGGTGCCGTGGATCAAGTGGATGCCCAAGGCGCGAGCTTCTTGTACACCAGGCACGACCGGCGCCCCGAGTCTTGCTGAGTTCTTGCGGCTGCGTTCCGCATGGGGAAGCTGTTTCGGGCTCTTCAGCTGCAACTACGTCAGCTATTTTCTGATCACGTGGCTGCCCTTCTACCTGGTTCGCGAGCGGCATTTCACCATGTCGACCATGGCCAGGATCGGAGGCCTCGCTTATCTCCTCGGCGCTTGTTCCTCGACCTTCTCCGGTTGGCTTTCCGACCGCTGGATCATGTTGGGAGGAACTCCCACTCGCGTGCGTAAGACGTTCACCGGCGGCGGCCTGATCCTGGCGGGGACTTTCCTCGGGCTGGCGGCCGCAACCGGGCCGCGCACTTGTCTGGTCATGCTGGTCTTGGGTGTTATTTCTTTCGGAGTCACGACTTCCAATGTCTGGGCGATTACCCAAACTCTCGCGGGACCGCAAGCTGCGGGACGATGGACGGGTTTTCAGAACTTTATCGGCAACCTCGCAGGGGTTGTGGCTCCGGCACTCACCGGATTCGTCGTAGGACGAACCGGTCACTTTTATTGGGCTTTCGCCATTTTGCTGGCCGTCTCCATCATGGGTACTCTGTCCTGGGTCTATCTGGTTGGACCCGTGGAGCAGGTGGTCTGGCACAAGAAGCCCCAAGCCGTCGCAGTCTCCCCATAGCCATTGAGAACGGACCTTACCATCCCGCGCTCCGATATCTTTTGCCGGGCGTGCGCCGCTCAGATGGATGGCGGAAACAGGCGATTTCACGAACTGAAAAAATTCACGCACAAGAAAAACACCGCTGAGCTAGAGCACAGGCGATTCCCAATCGCGGGCCCTTCTTATTCGTTTCCCGCTATGCAATCTGAGGCTCGGGTCTCGTAAGTAGGTAATAGACCACCGGAGTAACAATCAGGCTGAGCACCATCGAGATCACGAGGCCTCCGATTACGGCGATGGCTAGCGGTTGCAGTATCTGCGATCCCGAGCCCAGCGCGAATGCCAGCGGTAACATGCCGCAGATTGCAGCGGATGCCGTCATGAGAATAGGCCGCAGACGCCGCTGTGCTGCGTGAACCATGGCTTCACGCGCTGAAGTGCCTTCATGCCGATATCTCTCATCTGCATCCAGCAGCAAAATTCCATTCTTCGCCACGATACCGATTACCATGATCAGGCCCATAAACGAGGCCACATTGAAAGTTGTGCCCGTGACGAGCAACGCCAAGACGACGCCCGCAATCGATAGCACCGACGATGTGAGGATTGCAATCGGCGCCGAAAAGTTACGGAACTCCGCCAGCAGCACGCCAAATACCAGGGCAAGCGACAGGAGAAGCACACGCAACAACTCGTGAAACGATTGTTGTTGCTCCTGGTAGGTTCCGCCGTATTCGATTCGCACGGTGGGTGGCAGATGCATCGTCGTGACCGTATTCTGCACTTTTGCGATGGCGGTACCGAGATCGGAACCTTCAAGCCTGGCCGTCACGGTGATAAGCTGCTGCAAATTCTCGCTCTTGATTTCATTTTGCGGCGGCAGTTGCGTCACCTGCGCCAGCGAACTGAGTGTCGCGAGTTTCCCCGACGAACTATTGAAAACAGTGTTCTGGATCGTATCCAGGGATCGGCGCGTTTCATCGCCCAGGCGGATGCGAACCGTGTATGGCCTCCCGTTCGAAATCACCGGATCGGTGGTGGTCACGCCGTCCAGTATGGAGGTTGCATCTTCGGCAACTTCCATGGGCGTAAAGCCCATCCGCCCGGCAACAATCGGATCGACCTGAAAGTTCGTGGCAGGGCCGCTGATCGTGTTGTCGATTCCATTCTGGATATCGACTACGCCGCCAATCTTGGAGATGGCGTCGCCGATGCGAGGTCCAAGATCTGCCAGCAGCGTCGGGTCGTTCGCGAAGACCTTGATCTGGATGGGTTCCGGAGCATTCGACAGATCGCCGATCATGTCCTGGAGTACCTGCGTGAATTCCACATCGAGTTCTGGCTCAGTCTTCTTGATCCGGGCACGCGCATCGGCTATCACCTCGTCAATATCGCGGTTGCGCTTGGTCTTCAGCTTTACCGTGATGTCGCCCGTGTTTGCCTCGGTGACCGCTGCCAGTCCCATCTGAAGGCCTGTGCGCCGGGAGGTGCTCTCGACCTCTGGCATGTG
>JBAVAA010000460.1:0-1601 GCA_049585515.1 Terriglobales bacterium
CGCAAGGTCATTGCCATGGGACCGGGCGCTCTGGTGGTGAAACACGGCGAGTATGGATCTACTATCTTTTTTCGCGAAGGCGCCTTCGGCATTGGGTCGCATCCATTTCGCGCGCCGGCATTGCCGATCGAAGAGGTAAAGGACCCGACTGGCGCCGGCGATTCCTTTGCCGGCGGATTCATGGGATACATCGCATCGCAGGGCGAGATCAATCGCGAAGTCCTGAAGCGTGCCCTGTTTTATGGCGGCGTGATGGGATCGTTCGCTGTGGAACGCTTCGGCACGGAGCGCTTGCAGAATCTGACGCGCGAGGAAATTGACGAGCGTTTTAAAATCTTCCGCGAACTGACGCATCTGGAATGAAACATTCCGGCAAGCCCAAAGTGAGAACAGGCGCCGTTCCAGAGCTTAGCGCGGCGCGCATGGCCGGCATGCCTGCGCTGGTGTCCCTCTTTTCATTTTTCTATTACTTTCGACATAACGATCTTCTGCTCTATGGCGACGCGGTCGCGCATATCAATATTGCGCGGCGCGTATTCGATTCCCAGACCCCTGGTCTGCTGCAATTGGGAACGGTCTGGTTGCCTCTGCCGCATCTGGTGACGATCCCATTCATTTTGTCGAAGGCGATGTGGCAGAACGGCGTCGGCGGTTCGATCCCCTCCATGATTGCCTATGTGCTCGGGGTCGTGGGGATATTTCATCTAGTTAGCGGCCTGCTGGATGCCGATCCTCGCACCAAGCCGGCGGCTGAAGTAAGTGCATGGGCCGCCGCCTTCGCGTATGGAGGCAATCCCAACCTGATCTACATGCAGGCAACGGCCATGACGGAGTCGATGTATCTGGCGCTGTTCATTTGGGCGGTCGTGTACTTCGCGGAATTTATTCGACAATCCGACCCTGCAAGCGCGGATCAGCGGCCCGCGCTCCAGAGGGGGGTGGAGTCTCCACTAATGCGCTGCGCATTGTGCCTGGCGGGCGCTGAACTCACTCGCTACGACGGATGGTTTCTGGCGGGCGTCATGGGAGCGGTAGTGGCTGTCGCCGCACTGCGCCGATGGGACGATCGCGGGCTGCGAAGAGCCGCCATGAGATTCGTCTTAGGAATTGCCGTGGTTCCTGTACTGTGGCTGGCGTACAACGCGGCTGTGTATGGCAACGCATTGGCATTTGCCAACGGTCCCTACTCGGCGCAAGCGATTGAGCAGCGCGTGGGCGCTCCGAACCCGGCGCTTCACAATCTCGCGGTCGCGGCCATTTATTTCCTGAAATCGGCGCAGTTGAATTTGGCCGATGGCAATTGGGGACGCTTCTGGCTGGCGGCGGCCCTTCTAGCCGTGGCAATCTCCGCATGGAAACTGCGGGCGCTGTCCGCGGCGCTGCTGCTGTTGTGGGTGCCGCTACCCTTTTATGCAATTTCCATTGCGTACGGCTCGGTGCCAGTTCACGTCCATACGTGGTGGCCGTTTGCGACCTTCAACCAGCGCTACGGCCTCGAATTGCTGCCGATGTTTGCAGTTTCCGCCGGAGCGCTGGCTGCTCAGGCCTTTTTTTCAGGCGCGCGCGGAAAGCATGCGGGGAAAATCGTCGCAGTTGTCTTT
>JBAVAA010000461.1:0-5467 GCA_049585515.1 Terriglobales bacterium
GTTCCCCATCCCGTCATTTCGCCATCGGCCATTATCGCGTCGCTATTAACGCTCGGACTCATCACCATCGCCGCCGGGATGTATCCAGCACAACGCGCCGCCGCCCTCAGTCCGATCGAGTGTCTGCGGCAAGAGTAACCGAGTAAGGAGTAACGTGCAGTTCAAGGAACTCATCCATCAAAGCTGGGACGCGCTCACGCGCAACCGCCTGCGCTCCATTCTCACCATGATGGGCATCGTGTGGGGCCTGACGACGGTGGTGCTCCTGCTCGGCTACGGACAAAGCGTAAGCGCCGGCGTGCTCAACGCCTTCCTCGGCATCGGTAACAACGTGATCATGGTTTGGGAAGGTCAAACCAGCATGCAGGCCGGCGGACAACGCGCCGGCAAACGCATTTTCTTCAAATACGATGACGTCGAGGCCATTCGCGAGGAGGCTCCATTGGTGCGGCTGGTCAGTGGAGAATGGGACGACAACTTCGGCTACAAATACGGCGACCGCGTGGTCACCGTGCAGACCAAAGCAGTGCAGTATCCCTATGGCGAAATGCGCAAACTCAACATCGCTGAGGGACGCTACTTCGAGGAGAGCGATTTCACCGAGCACCGCCATGTTCTGATTGTGGGTCCGAATGCATCAAAAAAAGTATTTGGCAATCGCGACCCGGTCGGCGAGTACGTAACCATCAACGGCGAAAGCTGGGAAGTGATTGGACTTCTGCGCCTGAAAATTCAGGACTCCTCCAACAACGGGCCTGACAACGAGAACTTCTTCATGCCCTTTGAAAGCATGGGCGACGTCAATGACAAGCGCGATCCTGAGATGATTGTGTTCCAGGCGGTTCTGCCCCTGCTGCATAAAGCGGCGCTGGCCCAGGTGCGCGAGGTGCTGGCCCGCCGTCACAATTTCAATCCCAAGGACGACAAATCGACTCCCGATTGGGACACCGTCGACGACTCGAAGGATATTCAACAGTTTGGAATTGCGCTCCAGGTCATCCTCGGCTTCATCGGCATGCTTACGCTCGGAGTCGGAGGCGTGGGCGTGATGAACATCATGCTGGTAAGCGTGACCGAACGTACCAAAGAAGTAGGATTGCGCAAAGCGCTCGGCGCACGCAATCGCGATATTGCCTGGCAGTTTCTGGTGGAGGCCCTGGTGTTGACCTTTGTGGCCGGCGCCGTGGGGATGCTGGTTTCTATCGCGCTGGCGCACGCCATCCCCCCCATGCCCTTGTACTCGGCCATGTACAAGACCGCCTATCACGAGGGCGATATCTTTCTGAACACTTCAGGCAGCGTGATGCTGACCGCGTTTCTAATCCTGACTTTTGTCGGAATTACGGCAGGTCTATGGCCGGCGTGGAAAGCGGCGCACATGGAACCAGTCGAAGCCCTGAGGCACGAGTAACCCCATGAAAACCCGCGGCAGCGTCAGGGCGACCATGACCTAGAACAGTGCTTTCATGAAGAATAGCCGAGGTTCCTACTCATTCCTTCGCCAGCACGCACTGAGTTTAGCGGCGCTTCGCACAACACAATGGCCAGCGCTGTCCTCGAAAGTGGCGAGATTGGCCGTGAACGGTATGTGCGGTCTGGCAAGTCGTTTGTTTTGGCGGAAGCGTGTGTGAGTCGAACACACCGGCGACATCGAAGATGCCGCCCGCCGGTTTTGAAGACCGGGAGTTACACCCGCAACCATACGCTTCCTCAATAACTACGTTCGTTAATAACTAGGTTCGTTTCCGCCCGTTTCGACAATCAGTCAAAGGCGCAGGGCAAGCCCGTGACGGACAACAAAACGTCGAGCAAAAGTAAATGAAACTACACGCGAAGACGGCGCTCCGGCGGAGGCAGCGTCCGGCTCAAGAACGGGTGCGTGCACTTAGAGTACTCCGATGCCGCAGGTAATCGAAAGCCTGCGAAACTCTCTGATAAAAAGGACACCCATCATAGCGCGGTATGGTCCTGCGGTGAGTGCGCTCTTTATCTCCCGTGGGCGAAGGAAGGAGTCGGCTTAGCCGGATGCTCCGAAATTCGTGGGTTGCGAACCTTCGAAACGCTCTGAGAGAATGAACTTCGGACGCATCGGGCCACAAGGCCTGACCACAGCGGATCTGATTTGTCTATTTAGAATGGCAGATGTCCGTGCAATTCAGCCGACTGGGACATTGGCGTTCAAAGCGGCAAGTCCCGCCTGAAGTTCCCCGGCTTTTCTGTAGTCTTCATCGTTCTCCGTAATGAACTCTACGCCGTAATGATCGCCATCCCGGTTGCGGACAAAGCACCTGAAGATCATCGACTGGTCGGAATACGGCGGTGTGAACTCGACTCCGACCTGCGCACCCACAGGCAAATCGATGTCGGCCCTAACCGCTAATCCTCCGCCGCTGATGTCGGTGCCTTGCCCCTTGCAGGCCACGACTCTCGTGGGCCCCTGCGTCGTTAATTCAACTTGAACCGGGAAATCCACGCCGAATCGTGGCCATCGCCTTTTTGTCACATCGGCAATCGACGAGGGAATACGGGACGACGAGACTAACTCCAAATCACGATTTGTCACCAACCAAACCTCCGCACTCCGCAACACTCTTAAT
The DNA here is from genome assembly GCA_049585515.1 of Terriglobales bacterium. Classification (GTDB taxonomy): domain Bacteria; phylum Acidobacteriota; class Terriglobia; order Terriglobales; family Acidobacteriaceae; genus Acidiflorens. Next base: position 2,598 of record JBAVAA010000461.1, read on the forward strand.
ATCTTGCAATGCCACTAAGACTACTGTGATCTGGGGGCAATGTAACGAGTACGCCGGTTACAGAGAGGCTGTTACCTTTGCGAAGGCTGCTCGCAAGACTTCGAATAGGCGCTCGCACCGTGTTATCAAAGATCGTAACGGGATGCGATTACCAACACGGGGCAGAGATAGCGCTGCCGGGTGGGATGTAGGAGCGACCTGCGGGTGCGATTGAGAGATGCAAACAGGGCTGAGGAAGCGCGTTTTCACGCTTCTCTGGGCCAAATGTCGCTACCATAATTCAGATGATATAGAGCAAGTCCGCGGCTTCGGCCCGCCAAGACATGCCACAGGCATAGTTCTCAGCGGCTAAATTCTTGATTACACGGGCATGTGGAGCAGCCAGGAAGAAGTGTGTATGACTGAAACACTTAGTCTAAAGGCGAACAGCTAAAGTACTTGTCGCCGTCGGCTAACAAGGCACGCAGATTGCGAAATACACAGGCGAACACCAGAGAACTCAATGAAAACCTCAACTAACTCGAAATTGACACTACGTATTGCTCTCGTCGAAAGCGATCCCTTGCGGTTAGTGGGCTTCCGTGCACTATTGGAATCCGAAGCAGACTTCGAACTAATTTCTGCCTCGCTCGCGGATGTCGCGATTCAGATACGCCTTGATGTGGCGCTGATCGGAGACCGCCCCGGTCAGAATCTAGCCAATGCAATATCTACCCTGAAAGTGACGCGCCCCAATTTGCCAATCCTTGTCGTCGGAAACAGCACGAATGACGATGTCGTGCTCAACGCCCTTGTTTCCGGAGCGAAGGGCTATGTGTTTGAAGGAGCGCCGTCCAGCGAATTTGCCAGAGCGATTCGGGTGGTACACCAAGGTTCAGTATGGGCTACACGCCGGGTACTCTCGCAGTTCATCGAACTTGCGATTAATCAACAGAAGCAATCGAGGTACGTAATGAACGACGCACTCACAGTTCGGGAGAAGGAAATTCTGACATTACTGGTGTCTGGATTCTCCAACAAGGAGATCGGCGAACCACTAGGTATTGTGGAGCGTACAGTCAAGGCACACATTGCGAAGATGATGCGCAAAGCGGGGGTCCGCAACCGCATCGAACTGTCGGTACACGCAGTTGCCCGTGCGCTCGTCAGCTTGCCCGTGAATTGATCGCCCCCAGGTCAGTGCTAGGCGAGCAAACGTGGATTCGGAATCCCGTGTTTGTGCAGTTCGCAGGGAACGTAACACGCCGTGGGCGACGTTACACGAACTACTTCGGCTGTGCCACCACTCGCAGATACGGCTTCAGAGTCTTCCAGCCGCCCGGATATTTCTGCTTCGCCTGGTCTTCTGAAACGGAAGTTGGAATGATCACGTCCTGCCCTGGCTTCCAGTTTACGGGCGTGGCAACGTTGTGTTTCGCGCTGAGTTGGATCGAATCGAGCGCCCGCAGCACTTCATCGAAATTTCGTCCGCTGCTCATGGGGTAGATCAGCATGAGCTTGATCTTCTTGTCCGGACCAATCACGAACACGGTGCGCACCGTGGCATTGTCGGCGGCGGTGCGGCCCTCACAGCTGTTTCCAGCTTCCGCGGGCAGCATGTCATAGAGCTTCGCGACCTTGAGTTCGGGATCGCCGATCATGGGATAGTTCACCTTGTGACCCTGCGTCTCTTCAATGTCGGCGGCCCACTTGCCATGACTGGTGACCGGATCCACGCTCAGCCCTATGATTTTCGTGTTGCGCTTGGCAAACTCCGGTTGCAGGCCCGCCATGTAGCCCAGTTCGGTGGTGCACACCGGGGTGAAATCCTTGGGGTGCGAAAACAGGACGGCCCAGCCGTCGCCAATCCATTCGTGAAAGTTAATGGGGCCCTGCGTGGTTTCGGCGGTGAAATTGGGAGCTTCGGAATTGATGCGTATCGACATGTTCTTTTCCTCGCGTAGTTTTTAGTATGTTATCGCATCGCGCGGCGGTTGTGCTTCGTCTAATGGGAAAAGGAATTCTGGCAAATTTATGGATACCTCAACCCGGAAATTCTCCATAGTGCAGGTCGATGTCTTTACCGACCGCGCTCTCACCGGAAACTCGCTGGCGGTTTTTCTCGACGGACGCGGCCTGAACACTGAACAAATGCAGGCGCTGGCGCGCGAAATGAACCTTTCGGAAACTACCTTCATTCTTCCGGGAGACGCCGCCACAGAAAAGACTCGCGGTGTTCGGGTGCGTATTTTTACCGTGCACGAAGAACTGCCGTTTGCCGGACATCCTACGCTGGGCACGGCTTTCGTCTTGCATCGTGAAAACGGTGCAGCCTCCGACCCAGATGCTGGCCCCAACGACGTCCGGCTCGATCTGAACGTCGGTACCGTGCCGGTACGCTTCACGCAACGGGAACCAGGGCAGCCCGTCTTCGGAGAAATGACGCAGAAGGATCCGGAGTTCGGCGCCATCCATGACGTAGCGGCCGTAGCGCGCCTGACAGGCCTGAGCGCGGCTGACTTCGATACTTCGGCTCCGATCCAAACCGTTTCTACCGGTCTCCCATATACCATCGTCGCGCTGCGGTCGCTGCAGATGCTGGAGAAACTGCGCCTCGATCTCGACGGCGCCTCCGAATATCTGGCGCGCAGCGGCGGAAAGTTCTTCTACTTCGTGTGCCGGGAAACTGTCGATCCGAACGCCCGCCTGCATGCCCGCATGATGTTCTACAACGGAGACGATCCCGCCACCGGGTCTGCCGCCGGATGCTGCGCCGCCTGGATGGTGGCGCACGGCGTGGCCGCGAGCGACGAGCAGGTTTTGATCGAACAGGGGCTTGAAATGCGGCGTCCGAGCCGCATTTTTGTGCGCGCCAGCAAGCAGGATAACCA
>JBAVAA010000462.1:0-2135 GCA_049585515.1 Terriglobales bacterium
ATCATTGGTTGTCCCGGTCTTGCCGGCCAGTGGATAGGGCATCTTGGCTGCGGCCGCGGCGGTGCCATGGAGCACCACTTCCCTGAGCATCGATGTCATCACGCGCGCGGTGCGAGAGCTTACGACGTCCTTGATATCGGAGAAGTCTTCTTCCAAAATGCGACCTTCATAGTCCGTCACCTTGGTGATGTAGCGTGGAGCGACGCGAACGCCATCGTTCGGAAAGACGCTGAAGGCGGAGGTCTGTTCGAGCGGCGTGACCTCCGCCGAGCCCAGCGCCACCGGAAGATACGCGGGAATGTTGGAAGTGATTCCAAACCTGTGCGCGTAGTCGATCACGGTCTTGATGCCGATGAGGTCGGCAAGCTTAAGCGCGGGAATATTTCTCGATTGTGCCAGCGCCCGCCGCAAACTGATGGTGCCTTCAAACTTGTTGTCGTAGTTGTGCGGCAGATAAGGGCCGGAGGCAGTTTGAAAAACTACCGGCCCATCAAGAATTGTGTCGTCGGGGCTGGCGCCCTGATCGATCGCGGCGGTGTAGACATAGGGTTTGAACGACGACCCGACCTGGCGCAGAGCCTGCGTGGCGCGGTTGAACTTGGATAGATTGAAGTCCCGGCCGCCGACCATGGCCTTGATTTCTCCGGTCGCGTTGTCGATGGCGACGAGCGCTCCCTCAGCGCCTGAGTCCTGCTCCAGACTGACGTGCGCTTTTCCGCCCACATCGAGCGATAGCACTTTGACGTAGACAATGTCGCCGAGGTCGAGAAGGTCGGAAACCTTGAGCTTCTTCGGCTTCGTTGTCGTCGTGGTCGTTGTCCATGCCGCATCGGCCGGCGAGAGTGTGGCCGTGTAGCGCCCTAAGCGAAGTTCGGCGGCGGCTGGCGAAACTTGCGTAACCAGCGCGTGTACATATCCGTTTACCTCGGGATCTTCATCCCAATCTGGATCTGCGTATTCGCTGAGCTTCTGACCCTGGGCAATTACGTTCGGCAACTTGTCGCGCCAGCCATGCCGCCGCTCATAGGCGGCGAGGCCGTCGAGCAGCGCCTGGCGCGCCGACTTCTGCAGATCCATATCGAGCGATGTGTAAACCCGAAGTCCGCCTTGGTGGACCTGATCGCTGCCATACTTCGCCTCCAGATAGCGCCGGATTTCCTCTACATAGTGGGGGGCCAGCGAATTCGGATCTTTCTGCAAATTCAGGACGATGGGCTTGCTCTTGGCGTCCGCGGCCTGGGCTGCGGTGATTTTGCCGTCTTCGAGCATCGCATTAAGGACCAGGTTGCGGCGTTTGAGGGCGCGCTCCGGATGGTTGATCGGCGAATAATATTGCGGCGCTTTGGGAAGTCCGGCCAGCAGCGCGGCTTCTTCGAGCTTCAATTGCTTTGCCGGCTTGCTGAAATAATATTCCGACGCGGCTTCATAACCGTAGGCGCCGTGACCGAGAAATATCTGGTTGGCGTAGAGCGTGAAGATCTGTGGCTTGGTAAACCTGCGCTCGATCTGGATGGCGAGCAGTGCCTCCTGCACCTTGCGATAAAAAGAACGGTCGGGAGAGAGAAACAGATTGCGGGCGAGTTGCATGGTCAGCGTGGACGCTCCCTGCACCTTCCCGCCCGACTCGATATCGCGATAGGCCGCGCCGGCAATGCGCCAGACGTTGATGCCCGAGTGCCGGTAGAAATTCTTATCTTCGATGGAGACCAGCGCATTGCGCAGAACCTGGGGATAATCGTCGTAGGTGACGATGACGCGGCGCTGTAACGCGAACGTCCCGATCACGCGGCCTTTTCCGTCGTAAAGTTCGGTGACGGAACTGGGGCGGTAACGCTCCAGTTGTTCGACCTGCGGAAGGTCCGTCGAATAGACCAGCAGCAACCCGACAGCGGCGCCTACGGCAGCAGAGAGCAGGACAAGCAAACCAAAGAACACGCGCCCGACAAACTTCCCGCTGCCAATTTCTACCGTCGGCTGGTGTTGATAGATGACCTTCATCGGAGGGCGCAGACTCGGGTTGCAGGTTTCAAGGGTTCAGAGTTCCAAGTTTCAATGCTAAATCAAACAAAGACAGCCCCTAAACGCGTCACAACCGCGGGGGCATCCGAGGTTTTACCGTGGGTGCTCACAACAAC
>JBAVAA010000463.1:0-24342 GCA_049585515.1 Terriglobales bacterium
GAGCGGGCGTGCGCCCGCAGTGGCGGGACCGTCGTTCGGGATGGGCGCGAATAAGTTCACAAATAAGATCCCAGTTCTCAGTTCCCGGTTCTCACTCTCCGCATTGACTGGGAATGGGGAACTGAGAACTGGGAACTGTCTTTACGGATTCTTGCCGCTTCGTACAGCACGATACTAGCGGCGACTCCGGCGTTCAGCGATTCGACTTGCTTGGCTTGCGGGATTGCGAGAATCTCGTCCATCTTGCGCATCAGTTCACGAGACAGGCCGGCGCCCTCGTTGCCGATGAAGATCGCGAGCGGCAAAGTCCACGAGATCTGGGGCAGCGGAGTCCCCTGGTGCGAGGATGTTGCGAGTAGGCGAACACCATGCGCGCGCAGAAGCGGAATTAGTTCCGCGGAAGTGATCCGCAAAAAAGGAAGCCGGAAGATCGAACCCGCTGAGCCGCGCAGAACCTTCCAATTGTAGGGACTGACGGTCCCTTCCGTAAGAAAAAGTCCAGCTGCGCCAAAGGCCTCAGCGGAGCGCAGAATCGTGCCGAGGTTGCCGGGGTCCTGCAAGCCAGCGGCGACGACGAACGGACCGTCGGTTGCGCGGTCGAGTAACTGGCTGGAATCGAAAGCCGGCAGCGTGACGAGAGCTGCTACGCCCTGGGGAGCGTCACTCGGGACGATTGAGTTGAAGAGTGCATTGGGCAGAACGAGCGCTTCAGTGCGGCTGCTGATCTGGAGCATAAGCTTTTCCGCAAGCGGGCGTGACGATTCGCTGAAAAAAACGCTGTTAATCTGCTGGCTGTTGCGCAGGGCCTCTTCCAGCAACTTGATGCCGTCGATCGCACACTCACCTTGCGCGGTCAACTCGGCGCGGCGGAAGGCTAAACGTAATTCCTTGAGCCGCCGATTGTCGCGGCTGGCCACGGGCCGCAAACGGACCGCTTGATTGCGGGTGCGCGGGCTCTTCGTATCTTCCTTCATGGGTTGGTTCCCAGGACAGGATGTATGGTACATTTCATTGTTTATGCGGACAACGTTCGGGCCTGTAATTTTCAGGCCCTGGCATCGGGGGAAGGAACCAGAGTGCGCGCGGAAATCCTGAAGATTCAGTCGGTCACACCCGAAACTTCGCTCATTAAGTATGCTGCCGAGCAGATTCAGGCGGGGCAGGTGCTGGGCATGCCGACGGATACTTTTTATGGGCTGGCAGCCGATCCGTTCAACCTGCGCGCGGTAGAGCGAGTCTACGAGATCAAGTCGCGCCTGCGGCACAAGCCACTCTCGCTGCTGATCGAGAATGTGGACCAGGCGGAAGAATTCGCGCGTCCCTTGCCGGACGATTTTCATCTTCTGGCGCGCCGATTCTGGCCGGGGCCGCTCACCATGATTGTGCCGGCTGCCTCGCATCTGCCGCTGAAAGTGACCGCGAATACGGGGAACGTCGCATTGCGTGTTCCGGCGGCCGAAATCCCGCTGGCGGTGGTGCGGGCGGCGAAGATTCCGATCACGGCGACCTCCGCCAACCTGAGCGGCGCGAACGAATGCACGACCGCTGAGGAAGTTCGGGAGCAATTACGGGATAGCATCTCGCTGATCGTGGACGGCGGGCCGTCTCCGCGGACGATGTCATCGACGATCGTGCACTTCAGAGTCGATGGTACCTGGCAGATTCTGCGCGATGGTGCCATTCCCGCCAAGGATATTGTCGAGGCTTTGTCGTAAGCGGGGGTTCAAGCCTTGAAACCTGACGCCTCCTTGAAACCTCGTTCGAAACCTCGTTCCAGATTGATGCGTCCATGGCCGTTATTGCTGTTAGCGGCAGTTGGAGCGCTGTCGTTATTCTTTGCGATTATTGGGACTCGCATCGTGCGCGCTGCCGCCGAGACTCCTGCGAAAAAAGCGGATGTGATCATTGTTTTCGGGGCTGCCGAATACGCGGGACATCCTTCGCCGGTATACAAGGCACGGCTTGACCACGGCTACGAACTGTTTCAGCAGGGCATGGCGCCGGTGGTGATCACGACTGGCGGGGCCGCCCAGGATCCGGAGTTCAGCGAGGGAGGGGTGGGCCGCGACTATCTTCTCCGGCGCGGTGTTCCGGAGCAGGCACTAATCGCGGAGACGCAAGGCTCCGATACTGCGCTATCGGCGGCGAGGGTCGCTAATATTATGCGCGCCAATGGAATGCGCAGCTGCATTGCGGTTAGCGATGCCTATCATGTGTTCCGCATACGCGCCTTGTTAGAGCACGAAGGGGTGCAGGTGGAGGTAGCGCCCCGGCCAGAATCGCGTCCACGACACCGGTGGGATCGGTTTGCGGCAATGATGCGTGAGGCCGCGAGTTATCTGGGGTGGAAGTTGGGCATGACTTAGAACCCGCCACGAGCTGCCGGCTGCGAGCTTTCAGCAATCCGTTTTATACCGAAAGTTTACGTGCTGTATCTATTTGCGCTGCCGAGACGCGGCGCCGCGTGTCTATAGATGGGCGACGGGCCTGCTCGTAGCTCGCGGCTCGAAGCTCGTAGCTGCGTTACCAACCCATCTTTTCCCGCAAATTTGTAACATGGGCCACGTGATGGCGTCCGTGCCAGGAGTAAAGTGCGAGATTCTTTTCGAGCGAGATCGGGCCCAGCTCCGGATGGCGGAAGGTACGCTTCCAATCCGCATCGCTGAGCTCGCGGAGCATCAGCATCCATCGCTGATGGAGGGAATCCAGCAAAGCTAGTGACATTTCGATGGGGGCGTGCCTGGCTTCGGGCAACTCGGCCCAGAGGTTTTCCATGTATGGCTTGATGGTGGGTTCGTCTTCGGTGAGCGCCAGTTTGAAACGGATGTAAGAGTTCATGTGGCTGTCGGGGACGTGATGGGCCAATTGGCGCAGCGTCCAGCCGCCATCGCGGTACGGCGTATTCAGTTGCTGATCAGAAAGTTCATGGAGAGCGGCGCGAAGTCGCGCGGGAGTTTGCTCGATGTCAGTGAGGCACTGCCGCTTCTGTTCTGCTGTGAGCGGGCCGGTGTAGGAAAACTTTCCAATAGGATAGCGGGGGTCAGGCATATATTCTCCTCTCGCACCTAGATGATTGTGGCGTGAAAGTCGGCGCAGAAAATAATCGCAGAAAATAAATAACGATCGGGGAACGAGTCGACAACCAACGATTATCCCGCGGCCGCTACTGCACCATGGCGAGTAGGCGAACCGCAGCTTCGCCGGACTTCCGGTTCTTTGCCGGAGCGACGATGACGAGCGAGCCAGTCGGCGGCAGCAAGGTGAATCGGGCGGCGCCTTCGACCACGTAGCTACCGTGGAGGGCGAGCTGCCGCGCCAGCGTTCGGTCGAAACTCAAATCTACGGGCGTCTCGACGGCAAATCCGATGGCGTACCGAGCTTCGATGAGAAACATCGCGGCCTGCCGCGTCAAGGGAAAGGGCTCGCTTGCAAGAGCGCCAGTTGAGGGGTCGCTTGTTTTGGGATTATCCTTCTTTAGATCGGCGCCGGGACCGGCGCGGCGTATGGCCACAACAGCGCCTTGCGGAATCATGCCGTGGTGTGTTTCCCAGGCAGCAATATCGTCGAGCGAAATCGGCTTAGACAAGTTCTTCTGAATCGCAGGGCTCAAATCCAGCACTACCAGAGGAGCCACCAGGCGCTCGGGCGGGATCTGGCCTGCCTTCCACGTTCCAGGAATGAGCGTGCCGGGAGCAATGATGCGGGTCCTCGATTCAGTCCTCGTTCCGGTCGCGGCGTGCGGCGCTGCGTCGTGACTCTCATCGGTCAGGTCAACCACACGGGAGTAACGATCCTGCTGTGCGGGACTCGGACGACGGTCGGCGAAGAGCAGAATGGCAAGCAATAGCGCGTAGGCGACGACAAAACTGCGAATCCGCATTCGATTCCTCGGCTGCAAATAGGTATGACGTTGAATCCTTCCATATTGTTCTCCCCGGAGGTGGCAAGTTCAATCCCCGGTTGGACATGACCTGGGGTTTGGACTTAACTACCTCCAATCACTGCAAGATGTGCGACGACACATGTTGTTTGAATGTGCTGCGGGACGGGCGGGGGCGCCCATTTCTCTATTTAACAGGACTGAGGTTTTGAAACTTTCGTTTCCCGGCATATTTTGGGCGGGACAGGGCGCAGCGTAGAATATGGCTAACCTTTCCACCAGGTTTGCAGGAAGCTGAAAATCGATGTTTGGCCGCGAAGAAAAAGTTTCCGCGTTCCGCCTCACCGCCGTGCAATATGTGGTGCTGTTGATTTTTCTGCTTCTGGCATACGGGTTGTGGCGGCTGCAGGTGATGCATAGCGATGAGTACGCTTTGCTGGCGGAAAAGAACCGCGTTCGCAATGTGCCGATTCTCGCTCCGCGGGGGAAAATTCTGGATCGCGAAGGGCGCATCATTGTCGATAACTATCCTTCCTTTTCCGCATTGCTGCTTCGCGACTCTACGCGCGATCTGAACGCCGATGTAGATACCATCGCCAAGGGTCTGCACTTGAATCCTGAGGAGGTGCGGCAGCGCATACGCCACTTCTCCTCGATGCCGCAGTACCAGCCGATTTTCCTGAAAGAAGACATTACCCCCGACGAGCTGGCTTTTATCGAGGCGCACAAGAACGAGCTTCCTGAACTTGAAACCATCATGGCGCACCGGAGGCTGTATCCGCGCAATGGGTTCATGGCGCACCTGATCGGCTACGTCGGCGAAGTGACGGAAGACATGCTCAACCAGCCACAGTTTGAACTCTATAGCCCGGGCGATGTGGTCGGCGTGAGCGGGGTCGAGAAGCAGTACAACAGCATTCTTATGGGCAAGAACGGATCGCGGCGCGCGCTGGTGAATAGCCACGGGCGCGAAGTCGGGCGGCTGGACGAAACGCCGGCGGAGCCCGGCAAGCAGCTCAAGCTGACGGTGGATCTCGATCTGCAGATTGCGGCCGAACAGGCGCTTGAGGGAAGGAACGGCGCGGTGGTGGCGATGAATCCACGTACCGGAGAAATTCTGGCAATGGTCAGCCGGCCGACGTTCGATCCTAATGATTTTGCGGTAAAGATTTCGAAGGACGAGTGGAACAAACTGGTAACCGATGAGAATCATCCTCTGCTGAACAAAGCGATTCAGGCGCAGCTGGCGCCCGGGTCGGTGTTCAAGATCATCATGGCGACGGCCGGATTGCAGGAGGGCGTCGCCCAGACCATGCACGTGAACTGCGCGGGGGGCGCCAGTTTCTATGGCCGTTACTTCAAGTGCTGGGTGGTGGCCGAGCACCGCGTTCACGGGGCGGTCGACATCAGTAAAGCCATCTACCAGTCGTGCGACGTTTTCTTTTATACGCTGGCGGAGAAGCTGGGCATTGATCGCATAGCGAAGTACGCCACTGCGTTTGGGCTGGGGCAGAAGACGGGCATCGATTTACCGCAGGAAGTCAGCGGTGTGATGCCGTCGGAAGAATGGAAGATCCGCAATTTCAAGCAGAAGTGGTACGCGGGCGAAACCATTTCCGTGGGCATTGGCCAGGGGGCGGTGGCGACCACGCCGATTCAATTGGCACGGGCCATCGGCGCGATTGCCAGCGGGGGGCTGATGATGCGTCCGCACGTCATCAATCCTACGGACTTGCCGGCGAATGTTGTTCCGGCGGCTACTACGCCGGACGAAATGCGGGTGCCGATTGATCCGCAGAACTGGGAGATCATCACTGACGCAATGTCGAACGTGGTCGCTCCGATTGGCACAGCACCCAGCGCGCATCTGCAAGGCATTGACCTCGCCGGCAAAACGGGCAGCGCGCAGACCATCAGCAATGCGTTGAAGGCGAAGCTGGGCGCGGGCGGGAAGAAGTTTAAGGACAATGGGTGGTTTGTGGGCGTCGAGCCGAGACGGAATCCGGAGATTGTCGTGTGCACATTGCTTGAGGAGGGCGAGCATGGATATCTCGCCGCCCGAACCGCGGCACAAGTAATCAAAGCCTACGTCGAGAAGCAGCGCCGGCAGCCGACCAAAGTAGCGGGCTCGGGCAACGGCAAAGTCGAGATCGGAGCGGTGTGGACAGATTCCGGCGGCGACGATGAAGACGGCGCCGCTGCGAGCGACAGTCATTTGCGGGCGGGGCGTTTCTTGATCGACGTTGCTCGGAAGAGAGCGCCACTAGCGGTGGCCGCGCCGGGTATTCACTGATTCTGCCGCGGATCCCCGAGAGTTATCGTTACGGACCGACTGCCGAGCTGCGCTTGGCTCGGACGGGCGAAGGCGCACGTTCCCACACTAGACTAGGCAGCCCTGGCCGCCATCGGCTGACGACGAATCACTTATCTCGCGTCACTCATCCCGGGCCAGTCTCATGATAATTTAAGACTGCAATGAAGAGTGCTGCGCTGAGGGCATTGGATGCCGCAACCGTCCGCGGCGTGACTTATGCCGACGCGCGGGTAGTGTCGATCCGCAATCGCTCCCTGACGACCAAGAACGGACGTGTCGGTCATGCCTCGGAGTCCGAGTCGCTCGGCATTGGCGTGCGCGTGATCGCGGACGGCGCCTGGGGGTTTGCCGCCTCCGCGGATTTGAGCCGGGTTGGGGTGGAGGCGGCCGCCGCTCGTGCCGTCGCGATTGCGAAAGCCTCGGCGCGGGTGAAGCGCGAAGACGTTCGTTTGGCTCCCGAGCCTGCGGCGGTGGCGGAGTGGACGACACCTTACAAGATAGATCCCTTCACAACTTCGGTGGAGCAGAATCTCGATCTCTTGCTGAAGATTGACGGCGAGATGCGCATTGTTTCGGGCGTCACGCTCGCGGAAACTGGCATGAACTTTCAGCGCGAAGAGTCGCGGTTTCTTTCTTCCGAGGGCGCGGACATTCATCAGACCAAGTATTCGACCGGCGCAGGTTACACGGCGCATGCATTTGCCGGGTTGGAGATTCAGAAACGGTCCTATCCGAACTCGTTCGGCGGGCAATGGCAGAACCGCGGCTATGAACTGATCGAAGAAATGAAGCTGCTGGAAAATGCCCGGCGAGTTGCGGAAGAAGCTGTCGCGCTGCATTCTGCCGAGCAATGCCCCGAAGGTACGCGCACAATTATTCTGGATGGGTCGCAACTGGGCTTGCAGATTCACGAGTCGATTGGGCATCCGATTGAACTGGATCGCGTGCTCGGCATGGAAGCGAATTTTGCCGGTACATCTTTTCTTACGCTCGAAAAGCTGGGAAACCTGCGCTACGGCAGCGAGTTGGTCAATGTCGTGGCGGACGCCCGGCAGGAGCACGGGCCCGGCCTCGGGACTTTTGCCTATGACGATGAAGGGGTGGCGGCGCAATCGACACCGATCATCACCAATGGACGATTTACCGGATATCTGACTTCACGCGAAACCGCGCACACCATCGGTTCCGCCCGGTCCGGCGGAACTTTGCGGGCCGAGTGTTGGAATCGGCTGCCGATGATTCGCATGACCAACGTCAGCATATTGCCCGGAGATAAGCCGCTGAGTCTGGAACAGCTGATTGCAGCTACCGACGATGGCATCTACATGGAAACCAACAAGTCCTGGTCGATCGACGACAAGCGTTACAACTTCCAGTTTGGATGCGAGATCGGTTGGGAGATCAAACACGGCAGGCGGGGGCGGATGCTGAAAAATCCTTCTTATTCGGGGATCACGACGGAGTTTTGGAATTCCATGGATGCAATTTGCTCGCGCTCTGAGTGGACGATATGGGGAACTCCGAACTGCGGCAAGGGGCAGCCGCAGCAGGTCGTCGGCACGGGACATGGAGCAAGCCCGGCCCGGTTCCGGAATATTCGCATTGGCTCGGCTTATTCGTAGGGATGGAGATCGACGCGTCGTGGCGGCGCGATGCGGCAGTTGCGCGGTTCGAGCCGCGCGGCGAGCCGCGTCTCTAGAGGGATTCTGAAATGCTGACTCAGGAACAAGCTGCCGACATCTTCGATCGCATTCGCCGCTTGTCGTCCGCGGACGAGGTTGAAGCGATTTTCAATGGTTCGCGCTTTGCCCTGACGCGGTTCGCGAACAACACTATTCATCAGAATGTCGAGGAAGAGAACTCGATCGTTTCGATACGGACGAATTTTGGCGGTCGAACGGCACGCTCCACCGCCAATCAGTTTGACGAAGAGAGTTTGCGGCGGGCGGTTGCGGCTTCCGAGAATCTTGCCAGAGTGCAGGCGGCTGATCCAGACTTGCTTCCGATGCCCACGTCCGAGGAGGCAAAAGCAGCGAGCGAGGGCGCCCGCTCCACACGTCTTTTTGACGAGACTGCGGCTATCACCCCGGCGGATCGCGCCGAGGTGGTTGGACGCATCGTTTCTATCGCCGACAAACACAAGCTGACTACGGCGGGCATCTATTCGAATTCTGAATCGCGGGACGGAATCTTCAATTCGCGTGGACTAGCGAAATGGCATCAGCAAACGCTGGCGGAGGTTTCGATCACCATGCTGGCCGAGGACTCCTCCGGCTGGCAGAAATTAAATTCGCCAGATATCAGAAACCTCGATCCTTTGCGACTGGCGGAGACGGCGGCGCAGAAGGCGGTCGAGTCGGCCCATCCGCGGGAGCTTGCACCGGGGAAATACACCGTCATTCTCGAACCGGCCGCCGTTCTCGACATCGTGGGCTTCATGTTCTGGGACTACAGCGGCATGGCTATTCTGGATCAACGCTCGTTCTTGAACGACCGGATCGGCGCACCGTTGTTTGGCGAAAACATCGACATCTGGGATGACGTTGCGCATCCACTGCAGGCGGGTTCGCCCTTTGATGGCGAGGGCATGCATCGCCAGCGCGTGCAGTTGGTGGAGAACGGCCTCGTTAAGCGCGTGGTTTATGCGCGATCGACGGCGCGAAAAATGAAGAATTCAGAGTATGCCGGGAAGGTCGGTCCGATCACACCCACCGGACATGGATTTCCAGTACCGAACGAGATGGGCGAGATGCCGATGAACATTGTTTTCGGGACATCCCAAAATCCACAAAACGCAGAGCAGATGGTCGGCTCAACCGAGAGAGGCATACTGGTTACGCGTTTGTGGTACATCCGTGAAGTTGATCCTTACGAGAAGATTGTGACCGGGATGACCCGCGACGGAACCTTTCTGGTGGAGAACGGGAAGGTGCAATGCGGAATCCACAATTTTCGATTTAATGAAAGCCTGATCTCGATGTTATCGAATGTGGAAGCGATGAGCATTCCCGTACGCTCGTGCGGAGAAGAATCTTTCGATATGGTGGTGCCGGCGATGAAGGTGCGGGAGTTTAATTTTACGGAAGCGACGAAGTTCTGAGCGGCCGCGGACAGCAGTTAGCGCTTAATTAGCATTTAGCCCTTGCGGTCAACGTTGATTTTTCGTACCAGAGAACTGAGCATCTTTCGGATCTGTGAAAATTCTTCGGCGGTTCTGGAATGTAGTCGGTGAGATCGTTCCCGCACAGTCACGAAAATCCTACACGGGCACCCCAAAGTGTACCCGGCTTAGCTAATTGCTGAATGCCAAGTGTCAACTGCTGCGCCTTCAGTGATGCCGCAGACAGCATCTTCGGTACGCCCCTAAGTCCCTGTACCACTGGCACTTCGCCGCCCTTGTTCCATGACTTACGTAACTTTGCATAGCTGGTGGGGGGATGTAATCTGGCCCTGAAATGTGCACACGCGGTTCGCGCTTGTGCATGGCACGAACTGGAAGGAAGGTCTTCGCAAACGTGTCTGAAGCCGCCAAGGGAACTGTCGCAGATCTCAGCAAGAACCGAGTAAGTTACACGGACGTGCAAGGCGCGCCGCGCTTTCCCATCAAACTGCCGGTGGCACTAAAGTCGACGTCGGCAGTCGACCAGTCCGGTGTCACGGGCCAGCCAGTTGCCGGGAAGACGATCGAAACCGAGAACATATCTGCCAATGGCGTATTGTTCCGGATGGATGCCGATGTGCCTGTCGGTTCAGCGGTGGATTTTACGCTTTCTCTTCCCGCTGATGTGGTGGGCGCGGAGTCCGATGTCCAAGTTGACTGCCGCGGAAGAGTGGTACGCAGTTTTGAAGATGGCGGACGGCGCGGAGTCGGAGTCGTCATCGACGAGTACCGCTTTGAGCGTAAGTAGGCGGGCGTCGAGGCGAGGACAGCCGCGCCGCTGTTGCCGCGACAGATAAGTGCACGAAAAGAGGACGGATGGGCAGTTCGTCGGTCAGTAACCCGATCAGTACTCCGGTTGGCGCTCCGGTCGGCGCCGAGCCAGTGGAAGGCTTTCAGCCTGAGGATGGCAAAGGCACGATCCGGGTGATTGTGGCCGATACCCAGGCAATTTTCCGCGCCGGGCTGCGGAAGATATTTGCGCTCGAGGACGACATTCGGGTGGTTGGGCAGGCCGAAAACCTGGAACAAACCATAACCGCCGTTCAGAAATTCTCCGGCGATATTCTCATCTTTGAGGCGGCTCTGGCGCCAAATCCCGGGGACGCCATTGTCGATCTGCTTCGGCAAAATACGAGCTGTCGCTTGGTCGTCGTACTGCGGGAACTCGAGCAGGAGACGACCCTCGACCTGTTCCGCCGCGGCGCGCATAGTATTGTTTCGCGCGAGGTTGAGCCGGAAATGCTGGTCGAATGCCTGCGCAAACTGGCTCAGGGCGAACTCTGGCTAGAAAGCCGCGCGATTGCGTGGGTGTTGCAGGCCTTTCGCACGCAAGGATTACGTCCGGCGGGGTCGCGCCCCAAGGTTTCGCTGACACCCAAAGAATCGCTCATCGTATCCTGCGTTACCCAGGGGATGAAGAACAAAGAAATTGCCCTGCGAGTTGGCACTACCGAGCAGGTGGTTAAGAATTATCTGCGCAAAGTTTATGACAAGCTCGGAGTCGCCGACCGTCTGGAACTCGCGCTGTATTGCCTAAATCACCGCGTCGTCGAGAGCATGGGTCAGCCCCAGTCGGTTCAAACAGCGCAAGCTAACGCCGTCCAATCTTCGCCGACTCAACCCACG
This sequence comes from Terriglobales bacterium, assembly GCA_049585515.1. Classification (GTDB taxonomy): domain Bacteria; phylum Acidobacteriota; class Terriglobia; order Terriglobales; family Acidobacteriaceae; genus Acidiflorens. The sequence continues at coordinate 10,981 of JBAVAA010000463.1, forward strand.
AATGGCCATGCGCCAGCACAGGAAACGGCGAACAGGGCTGCCGCAGCTTCAGGTTCCCGCTCCTGATTCTTTTCTTCTAGTACAATTCACTGTTCAGTTGTCAGTTCGCAGTTTCCGGCTTCCGAGCTCAATTGGAATTCCTGAGTTTTTTACTAAGGATCGGGACCTGAGAACTAATTCCATCGGCAAATTCTCCGTCCTAGAAGAAAGAGGTAGTTATGAAAGGCGACGCAAAAGTCATTGCCATTCTGAACGAGGTACTGAAGGCCGAGCTAACCGCCATCAACCAGTACTTCCTGCATGCTGAAATGTGCGAGAACTGGGGCTATCAACGGATGGCCAAGCAGATCCGCAAGGAATCCATCGAGGAAATGCAGCATGCCGAAATTCTGATGGAACGCATTCTCTACCTCGATGGCGCTCCCAACATGACCGACTATTTCAAGATTAATATCGGGCAAACTGTGAAAGCGCAGCTGGAGAACGATCTGCAGCTCGAGTACACGGCGGTAAAGCGCCTGAACGAGGGAATCAAGACCTGTGTGGCAGTGGGTGATAACGGTTCGCGCGAGCTGCTGGAGAAGATCCTGCTCGACGAGGAACATCATATTGACTGGCTGGAAGGGCAGCTGCACGCAATCAGGGAAATGACCTACGAAAATTACCTCGCCCAGCAATTGCACAAAGCCGAAGAGAGCTAAAGAAAGAATTTGAGCGAAGAAAATGGAGCCAGTGCCTCAGTCACGACCCTGAGCAGAACCGAAGGGTTCGGTTGGCAGGTTGTGCGGTTCGCGAGTAGGCCGCGCTGTTAGAATCAATAGACGCATGGCGCCGGAGAGATGGCCGAGTGGCTGAAGGCGCACGCTTGGAAAGCGTGTTTACTCGAAAGGGTAACGTGGGTTCGAATCCCACTCTCTCCGCCATACAGTCTGGGCTGACCTGACAGAGTCCATGGATGCGTAGATCCGCAGTCTCACCCTCACAGGAAGGAATCGCTCCAAGCTAGCGCGGCAGGATCTTCTTCAGTGCCCATTCGATCCTATCCACTTCCTCGCGGATAACTCGGATCGACTGCTGGTTCCTGGCGGGGTGGGCCGATGGGATAATTCCTTCCAGAGCGCCGCGGATCTGGTGATTGCGGGCCCATATAAAGTTGAGTCTTGCGCTCCGTTCCTTACGATTTCGGTAGGCGTTTGCGACGAACCTGGTGGCCAGCCAGGCAAACGTGAAGCCGAACAGAGCCTCGATTGGAATGCGATCTCTGGCACCGTCAAATTCCAGAAACAAAAGCCGGTAGACCGCTTCTCCCATTCCAAACGAAGCGAACAATACAATCGCCCCGAACAAGTAAACCTTCAGGCGCTCCACCGGTTGAAAGCTTATGGACTCGTCGCTCGCGGTTTGTGTTTGTAGAAACTTGATGGTCATGTTGCCCCCAAATGGTTGCTCACCGACCGCGGCGCAAGCCACCGATACAGTGTGCCGATTTCGCTGAAATGATAATTGAAATTTGAGCCAAATGGGGTAGCGAATTTGCCGCTGGCAATAAGGCTGCGAATGCATCAAGGGTAACGACGGCGGGGCACGCTCGCGGCGCGAACGACAATTGTCAAGAGCCTTTGGAAAAAGGCTGCGATACAATTGCGACAGCTCGCTTCGCTCCCGAGCAATGTTCCTGCTCACCAAGGGCAGAGAGATCGCATCGAAGCAGAAAGGGACAGGCCCTTATGAACATCCTGTTGCTTTCCATGCCGGATTCTTTCGAACACATGCCAGTTCACGCCATTCGCATGCCCAATGGCGCGCTCACGTCACTGGCGGGAAATGTCGATCCGCAGCACCGCGTGGCCGTGGCTGATTTGATTCTGGTTCAACGCCAGGTTCGCGAAACTGTCACCCGACTTATCGGCGAGCTCCATCCGGAAGTTGTCGGCCTCTCCGTCATGACGTTCCAGCGCCGTACCGCCGGGCGCATTATCGAACTGGTTCGCGCTCTGCGACCGGAAGCGAAGATTGTGGTGGGTGGATACGATCCCAGCCTGGCTCCCGAAGCATACGAGGAAATGGGCGTCGATTATCTGGTGCGCAGCGAGGGCGAAATCACCTTCCGCGAATTGTTGCGCGCAATCGAGCGGGGGTCGGGCGTCGAGCAGATTCGTGGCCTTTCTTATCGAGATAGAAACGGGGGGAATTGGGTGCACAACCCCAACCGTGCGCCGCACCGGCTTGAGGACAGTGAAATCCGCCTGCCGAACCGCGATGCACGCGTACTGAAGGGATACACGCTGATGGGGCGGCAGATTGATGTCATCGAAACGTCGCGCGGTTGCACCTTCGATTGCAGTTTTTGCTCGATCATCGAGATGAGGGGCCGCAACTTCCATACCTACTCTTTCGACAGAGTCCTGGCCGACATTCGCGATGCCCGCGATCATGGCGCTCGCACAATCTTTCTTGTGGACGACAATATTACGCTCAATGTGCGGCGCTTCGAAGCGTTGTGCGAGGCCATCATTGCCGCGGGGCTGCACAAGCTTGATTACTTCGTGCAGGCTATGACCTCGGCCATAGCGAACCATGGCGAGACCCTAGCTCCGCTGATGCATCGGGCCGGATTCCGCTACGTTTTTCTCGGCATCGAAAATATTCTGGAAGGCGATCTGGAATTTCTGAAAGCCTCCGCCAAGAACACAGAGCGCACGAACGGCCACAATACCGGGAATGCCACGCTTAAGGCCATTGACTACCTGCATCGCAATCAAATGTATGTTGTCGGCGGATTGATTGTTGGGAGTCCCAGCGACACGCGAGAGTCGATCGAAGCTAATCTCGAATTTGCCCGCCGGTACGTGGACTGGCCTTACATTCAGCATCCGACGCCGTACCCGCGGACGCCGATGACGAAAGACTTTCGCGATCAAGGTTTGATCATGAACGAGCAGCTTGAGGAATACGATGGCACTACGGCGGTGGTGCGTACCGAACACCTGCCCGCCGAGGAAGTGGAATTCATGCGCTGGAAGGCCGAGCGCTGGATGAAGATTCACCACATACCGGCTGTCATTCGACATGATCCGGGCTTCGTCATCTTCAAGGGATGGAAGATGTTCGCTCACACCTTTCGGGGAAGTTCGATCCGCTCTGCCCTTGGGTTCGAGAGCCAAAAGAGAGTGTTTGAGAGGTATCGAGCGATTCGGCGGGCCGAGCGCGAGTACGTGTAACTCTAAATCCACTTCTCCAGCATAATCACGAAGACTTGCGGCAGCCTGTCGCTCCTACTGTAGTTTGGGTTTCAGCGGCTTGCCGATGGCGAGCAGAAAGATCGCACTCTTGCCTTTCTCGTGTGGCGAAAAGAAGTTGATCACGTCATCATCGAAGAAGGTCAGCCCGGTCGCACCCAGGCGCTGGGCATACGCAGCCAAGTACATTTTTCCGCCGATAGCGCCCGCCTCCAGCTGGACCGCCCGGTAACCGCGGTTTCCGTAGCGCTCCAGGATAGGTTTTAGATCGGCGAGAAAAAAGATGTTCACGCAGGCATCCGCTGGCAGTTGCTGCTCGAGGCCAAGATAACGGGCCTCGTCGCGGAATTCCCCCGCCTTCAAAAGCTCCAAAGAGCTCCGATCACGACGAAAGAAATAAGCGCCAGGTGTGAGACCTTGCACCGAATTTACGATGAGATACAGATCGTTGAGTTGCGTGCCGTGAGGCTCCAGGAAGTCAGCCGCAAGACCTCGCGTGGCGTAGTAGAGAATCGTGGAAAGTTCTGCAAGTGAAATGGATGCGGTCCGGTCGAACGTTCGGGTAGAGCCACGGCGCAGGATCACTTGCTCGATCGCGTCTTTCAGTTGCTCTTCCTCCCGGAGTGGCTGCAGTTGAACGGTTTGCGCGTGCACCTCGGAAGAAAACGCTAATGCCATAGGTTGTTGTCCGCGCCACAGCAACACTTCTTCTTCGGTCTCGAGTGAAGATGCGTCATGCATCTCAAGCATGGCGGGATATTCAACCTGGCGCTGCGAAAGCGGGATCGTTTCCAGGCCGAGCGCTGGAACTTCTCTCGGGGCTGGCAGCGAACTGCTCGACGCGTGCCCAATCGGCACCAGGCAAAATGAGACTTCGCGCCACGTGTCGAGATCGAGCAGCCTGTTCACGCTGTTGTCCACGAATCCGAGCACGATCTCGGCAGGCAGCGCTGAAGCCGCAGACACGGCGAGCAGATTCGCCAGCAGAGTACCATTGTCCCAACCGAAGTGGCGATACGTGCGTGCCTGATACTTCCAGGCATTCCGCCAGTACGTTCCTGTGCAGACGATAATTGCGGGCCCGCTAGCCACTGCGGGCTCCATCGCTGTTGCGTGAGCCAGATTGCCGCGAAAATCACCTTTGCGTAAAATTCGCAGCGATACATCCGCTGGGTTGAAGTGATACACGCCGGCTTGCAGACCCGGGATATCGCCAGTTATCACATAAAGCTCGATCTCGTAGAGAGCTCCGGTGCAAGCGGCAGCGCGAAAATAAATTTCTCCGCCAGCATATTTGCGCTGCCTGGTGATTCCTGCCGAGAAGTAAAGAATTCGCGCCAGATCCTGGAGAGTGGGGACCGAATCGACGCCAGAGGAGGGCACTGATTCGGAAATCGCGGAGAGGGCGGTCACGCCTGTTTGAGACAGGTCTCGCGGCAGGGGAAATGATTCGATGCCGGGATAGATTTTGAAGGGCTGCGGCCGATTGGCCAAATCCAGAAAGTGAGGATTGTTGCGAATACTCCAGTAGGAGTGCTTCGTGCCATCGTGATACGTCCAGGCCGCCTGTATGTCGCGATTCTTCATTCGTCGCAGGTCAGATTATCGTATTTCAGTCTGTTTCTGGCGGTTTCTTATAGGTGCCTTCGCTAGCCATTTGGCGGCTACGCGTACTTCGGTTTTGCGATGTGTCGGTGGTAGACTGCGCCTATGGCCGCAAAGAGGAAAACCAAGAAGAAGCTGAAAAAAATTGCCGCGAAACATCGACTACCGGCGAAGAAGACTGTTAGAAACAAACTAGTCAAAAGGAAGACATCCCCGAAGAGGAAGTCGATTCCCAGAAAACCAAGTTTAAGAAAGGCGGCGGGGAAGACGAAGGCCCGCGGCAAGAAAAAAGCGGATGCAAAGGCTGCTAGCTCCGCCCGGAAGCGAACTGCGGGGGGAAATCGGAGCGTGGATGCAGAAGCATTCTCGCTCCAAGGATTGAGATCTGAGTCGGCGGGACAATCGGGAGACTTGCAGGGATTATCGAACGTCGAAGGTGCAGATTCGGAGAGTGTGGACGAGTTAATTGAGGAAGGGAACGCCTTCGAGGCCGGCGTCGTTGCGGGTGTGGAAAGCGCTGCGGACGCCGATGAGAGGGAAGTTCGCACGCACGAGGTGCCAGAGGACGATGTCCCCCCCGAATATCTGGACAACGAGTGAACCAGGGACAAGTCCATCTGGATAGCCAGCTAGATTGAGATGAACCCGAAATGTATAAGGGCCAGAGAAGAGATCGCCACAATCGCCCAGAGCAACAGTCCCTGCAGCAGCGGACGCACGCCCACCTCTTTCAGGGTTGATTTTGAAATCCCAGTCCCGATCAGATAAAGAGTCGCCGTCAGTCCGGTTTTCCCCAGTGCGCTGAGTTTGGGATAGAGCGGGCCGGACCATGGCAAATGCGCCGGCAAATACGTGCCGGCGACGGCTGCCAGGCAGAATAGGAGGATGAACCAGGGCCACTTGATCCGGGTCTTGCTCCGTTTCAAGATGGCGACGGCAAAGGCGAGGGGAACAATCCACAGCGCCCTGGCAAGTTTAATTGTCGTGCCGATTGTTAACGCACGGGCGCCGTATTTTGCGGTCGCGCCCACGACCGAACTGGTGTCGTGGATGGCTAGCGCGGACCACAATCCGAACTGAGATTGTGTGAGGTGAAGAACGTATCCAATGGCTGGGAAGAGGAATAGGGCAATCGAATTTAACACGAACACAGTTCCGAGAGAGACCGCCATCTCCTCTTCTCCCGCGTTCACAACAGGTCCAATAGCTGCGATTGCACTTCCGCCACAGATAGCGGTACCGGTGCTGATGAGGAGAGACGGGATGCGTTGAACCTTGAATAAGCGCCCAATTCCAAGACCGAGCAGCATGGCAAAGGAAATGCTGAGCGCGGTGTATAAAAACCCGGTCCTGCCTGCACGTACGATCTCATGGAGGTTCATTCCAAAACCCAGCGCGACGATCGATGCCTGCAAGAGGAACGCAGAGAGTTTTCTGGCAGCGAGGTGATAGGGGTGCGGGAATGCGAGGCCGTAGATCAGTCCGGCCAGCAACGCCAATGGTGTCGAGATGAAGCCACTGGCAGCGACGACGAGGCCGATGAAGAATATATTTTTAGTCTTGGTCAAGCTACAGTATCGCTGTACAGGTGCCTGGCTGTCCAAGCAGTAATTGTCGCTCTTTCGAACAGCCGCATTTTAGAAATAGCCTGCTGACGGCACCGGCGCCGCAGGCGTTATGGCGGCTCGGCAGGCAGCGCACAAGGTGCCTTCTTTCAGATCGATCCATTCCACGGCATGGGAAGGGGCCATGGCGCACCTGTAGTCCTCACAATGCGTCAAATTTAGAGTGTGGCCGATCTCATGAACCGCTTCCTTGATTACGCGCTGCCGAAATAGTTCGGGGTCAGGCGGCAGTCCGTAAAGCTCCTGGCGCAGCCGGTGCGCAGAGACCAGGGCGCAAGGTCCACCCATCTGTGCCTCGCCAAACACGAAGGTAAGAATCGGGATGTAGAGATCCACCGCGACAACGCCCAGCATTCGCCAGGAGTCCACGGTTAGAAAACTCTGCATGCGCTGCAGGATCTCCGACGAATGATATTGTTGCCGCTCTCCGTGGAAGGCGAACTGCGGATCCAACCGAACAGGAAAAACCTTACAAGAGATAAGAAAGGTTTCCTCGAGGACGGGACGAAGACTCTTCAGCAGCCCGTCATCCACATTCCCTATTGGCAGCAGGTGCAGCGTCATGGAGCAGTTCTCAGTTCTCAGTTCTCAGTCTCCAATTCGGTACCGGGAAACTAAAAACTGGAACTCGAAACAGATTTATCGCGTCTCAACCGGAGTGCGCGACCAGCCATATTTCTTCAGTTTGTGATAAAGAGTGACCCTATCGATGTCGAGGATCTCGGCGGCGTGGCTCTGATTTCCTCCACATTCCTCCACCACTTTGAGGATGTGGGCGCGCTCCATTTCTTCGAGCTTCTTGCCGGCTCCGCTGGAAGCTGAAGCGTCGGCTGGCTTGAAAATGAAGTCCTGCTCCTGCAGTTCCGGTTCGCGCCCGACGACCATCGCGCGCTCTACTGCATTCTCCAGTTCACGAACATTGCCCATCCAGGACTGCTGCTGCAACTGGTTCATGGCCGCCGGTGAAACCCGGTTGATGCGCTTATTCATGGCGAGCGAAAATTTATGAACGAAATGGTTCACGAGCACGGGTATATCGTCCCGGCGTTCGCGGAGCGGCGGCAGTTCGATGCGAAAGACGTTCAGCCGGTAGAAAAGATCGGGACGGAACTTGCCCTCCTCGATCAGTTTCTCCAGATTCTTATTGGTGGCGGCAACGCAGCGGAAGTCTACCTTGACGATCTGATTGCCACCAACCCGGGTGATTTCGCGCTCCTGCAGGACGCGGAGCAAATCGGTTTGTGTCTTCAGGGTGATGTCGCCGATTTCGTCGAGGAAGACTGTGCCCCCTTCAGCGATTTCGAATTTGCCTTTCTTACGGTATTGGGCTCCCGTGAATGCGCCTTTTTCATGTCCGAAGAGTTCGCTTTCGAGGAGAGTCTCGGTAAGAGCGCCGCAATGAATGGCCACCAGGGGATGGAATCTTCGCGGGCTGGCCTGATGGATAGCGCGAGCGACCAATTCCTTTCCGGTGCCACTCTCTCCGGTGATCAAGACTGTTGCGTCGGTGGGTCCAACCGTTTCAATCGCGTCGAAAACCTTGCGCATTGGACTACTCTGGCCGACCATGTCCTCGGGACGCGCCACCTCGGCAACGGTCTCACGCAAGAGCACATTCTCCTGGGCTGTTCGCTTATGTGCGAGGGCGTTCTTCACCAGGTGCGCGATGTCGTCCGGGTCGAGCGGCTTGGTCACGTAGTCATACGCGCCGTTTTTCAGAGCTGCGACCGCAGTGTCCACCGATGCATAACCAGTCATAATGATTACAATCAACGCGGGATCGACTTCGTGCATGCGGCGCTGCAGTTCGATTCCGTCGGTGCCGTGCATCTTGATATCGACCAAGGCCACATCCCAGCGTTGTTCGGCCAACTGAGTGAGCGCGTCATTGGCATTTTCTACGGTGGTTACTTCATAGCCTTCTTCGCGAAACCATTTGCCGAGGGAGTCGCGCACGCTCAACTCATCATCGACGATTAGCAACTTTCCCTGTGTGTTCACTTAACTCACCTCACCTTCATGGCGACATTGCCATCGCCAACCGTCGCCAGCGCCGAATCAGGGGCTTGATTGGGCAGGGTTATCGTGAACGTTGTGCCCCGGCCCAACTCCGATTCGACTGCGATGCGCCCGTTGTGGCGCTCCACTATGCCGCGACTGATGGCCAGCCCCAGGCCGACGCCGCGGCCGCTTTCTTTCGTCGTCAGAAACGGCTCGAAAATGTGCGGCATTATGTCGGGAGCAATGCCGGCGCCGTCGTCGCGAACCTTGATCTCGATTTCTGTCTGATTGTTAATCAGGCGAGTGTCGATCCAGAGATTGCCGCCCCGGGGCATGGCATCGACAGCGTTGATGATCAATGCCAGGAGGACTTGTTCGATCTGTGCAGGATCGCAGGATATGCGCGGCAGGTTCTCCGCTAGATTGAGTTGCAGATCGATTCCGCCGAGCTCCAACTTATGGCGCACGAGCAACAGGCAACGATCAATAACTGCACGCAGATCGGTGGACTGTACATTCATGGGAGCGGTGCGAGAAAGGGTCAGCAGGTTCTTGATCAGGTCGCCGCAGCGTCGGCTTTCGGAAGCGATCAGATCTAAGCATTGCATCGCTTCCTCGCGTCTTTCATGGTCGGTCTGGCCCGACCCCACCCACCGGTGCAGTAGCTTGGCATAAGTAAGAATTCCAGAGAGCGGGTTGTTGACCTCGTGCGCAACAACAGCCGCCATCTTTCCTACGGAGGCCATTCTTTCCACATGCAGTACGTGATCGTAGGCCTGCTTGAGTTCCATGGTCTTCTGCAGCACGCGATCCTCGAGCGTCTTTGCCCAGGTAACGATTTCCTCGTTCGCCCCACGCAATTGCAGGCTCATGCTGTTGAAGGAATTCGCCAGATCGCCCACCTCGTCCTGGGATTGCACTTTGATCTGATACCCAAGTTCTCCCCGAGAAAGCCGCTCCGTCCCGCGTTCGAGAGACTGAATGGGTTTTGCCACCACTCGCCACACAAACAACCAACTCAGTATCGCCACAATCAGCATTGCTCCACCGGTGTAATACAGCATGCGGGCGCTGCTGACTGCCAGTTGCGTGTCGGCTTTCGCCAGAGAGAGATTTGTGTCGAGCACGCCCAGCACTTGTTGATCGGCCGGGTGTGCGTGGCAGGCGGCATTGGAGCAACTGGGTTGATTTTCTATAGGAGTGATAATCCCAAGCACGCGGTGTCCGCCGCCGTTGCGATAAATGCGAAAACGATCGGGACGGTTCAGGCGCGCCAGGGGCTGCGATTGATTGTGGCAGCCATAGCAGGCCTCGGCTGACTTATCGAGGACGTGACTGACCTCGGCCGGATCGGTGGAATAGCTGATCCGCCCCTGCTGGTCAAGGATGCGGACCTTGATCATGCCGGGCTCATCCGCCGTGGTTCGAATCGCGTGGTAGAGTCCCTCGCGATCGTTGCGCAGCATGTAATATGTCGTGCTGCGCTTGATTACGTCGCTAGCCCGTTCGGCGCTGGCAAGCGTCGCTGCTTCCAAATCGAGTCGATGCAATCGGATATTCAGGTATCCGAGTAAAGCGAAGATGACAACCATGACCGCCAGCAGAGACCCGATTAACTTTGCGCTGATGCTGTGAGTCAGCCGTTTCCACGCCAGACGACGACGAATTGGTTCAATCTCCTGCATGGGTTAGTGCCGGCATGGCTGTCACCGGTACGGGTTCGGTTCGAAAGCGCGCCTGCGCATGATTTTCTTCGGGGAAGATCGGCAGGTATTTTACGGCTACCCCAAATAGGGCGAAGCCCATTGCGATGATCATGAGAGTCACGGAGAATTCGGTCCATTTCGGTGCATAGTGATGCCCTACGTAAGTCTCGAAGCCGATGAGGGCGATATTGAGGCGGTTAGTGATGAATCCGAGCACCGTGAAAACGGAGACCAAATACAAGAGCTTGGGGGATAGCCTGACTTTTTTGAAACTGAGCATGGTGATGGGAATCAAGAATGTTAACGTCAGTTCTAACCACAGAAAGTACGCTTCATAACTCGGTTTTACGATCTGCCTTAGCATGCCGCGATGGAAGTAATCCTCGAACCGCAGCAGGGCATTAACCCATAGGGCTACCAGCAAGGCGCCACCGAGTTCGACGATTACCGGAGCTTCGAGATGGCGGCCGAAGGCTTTCGCGCTTTGGGTGGATTCGAAGATGGTCATGGCCAAACCGACGGCAATCGCGGATCCGAAAAAGAGGAACGGCAGCGCAGGCGTATACCAAAACGGATGAAGTTTGCTCGGCATAATCAAATAGAGCGACCCGAGCGAACTCTGGTGCAGTGTAGAAAGCAAAATGCCCAGGATGATCAGCACCGGATAGATCTTTTTGATCCACTTAATGGGAGCTTGCAGATTGAGGCGCTCGAAGATGTTGGGAAGGAATTCGAAAAAGAGCACGGTGGTGTAGGCCATCACGCACATGCCCACCTCGAACATCACCGAGTGCGGGTTCATGTAGACGAGCTGGTGCCAGATGTACCAAGGACGGCCCAGGTCGAATAACAACCCGACGATAAAAAGCAGATAACCGAGGAAAGCGGTAAGCACGGCAGGGCGCACAACACTGTGGAGGCGCTCGACATTGAACAAGTAAACCGCGCCAACAATACAGAAACCGCCGGCTGCCAGCATGACGCCGCAGAGGCAATCGAAACCGATCCAGAGCCCCCAGGGAAACTGGTCGGTCATGTTGGATATCGCGCCCAGGCCGCGAAAATAGCGGACAAATGACGAATACAGGCCGAGGGCCATGATGACGAGGAATACTACCTTCCAAAAAGTCAATTTGAATTTCATCGGGCACGTCCGTTTTTCTGTTCCGCTTCCGCAGCGGCTACCTCTTCGCGGCGATGCGAAACCCAATAAATGCCACCCAACACTAACGTCCAAACCGGGACGAAGTCTGGAATCTTTTCCATCACGCGACCGGTGTATTCGGGCATGGGAGTATCCCCGATTTTGGCGGACGCTGGATATCCATACTCCTCGACGTTTACGCTGGAGAGAATCAGCACGGATGTGCCGCCAACTTCCTTCAGGCCGTAGATACGAGGCAAATAAGTAGAAGGACTCTGGCGGATGCGCTCTTGCGCTTCTTTGATTAAGTCGTCGCGTTCTCCGAACTTGGTGGCGCCAGTGGGACAGATCTCGGCACATGCCGTCTGTTTGCCTGCCACCACGCGGTCCGGGCACATAATGCATTTGCGAACCCGAGGATTCAATGACTGCCATTCGTACTTGGGCTGGGCAAAGGCGCAGGCCACCATGCAATAGCGACAGCCAATGCACTTCCAAACGTCGTACACGACGGGGCCTTCCTTGGTTTTATGGAAGGCGCCCACCGGGCATACCGATGCGCACGCAGGCTTCTCACAGTGCATGCACAACCGTCGCATGAATTTGTCGTCCTTGGTTAGAACGACGGTGTATTTATGTTCGGATTGGACCGGCTCGGCGGCTACGGCGTCGTCGTAGCGTAGATGGTTCTGTTGCGCGCACCCGGCCTCACACTGTTTGCAACCGATGCACATGGTTGCGTCGTACAGCAAAGCTTTACTCATTGGAATTGCTCCTTGTAGCTCCCAAGCAGTTCCGCTCTCGTGGAATGAAATATGAGTGCAAAGGATGTTGGCACGGAGCAGAGCGGGAAACTATCTTGGGAACGGCATTGGGAACTATTGTTTGATCCATTCTTGCAAACTATCTTTGCACCTATGCAAAGCGGATCTATATATACCGGACCTATGCACACTGGCTTGGCTAGGCCGAAAGTAAGAACAGAATCGGGTCCGGAGAGATGCGCTCGCGGACCCAGGCGGCCTGTACCTTGTGGAAAAGAAAACAGGGGAGAAGCTTTCCAGTTGGCTACGGATCGGCCAAGACTCGCTTCCGTACGGCGAACTCTATCGGACCTCTTCATACCCCCTCGAAACCTCTTCACCCGCCGCCCGGCAGCCTGCGGTGATCGTGGCGGAGGCGAAGAGGAACAGCCAGTTGTTACAGCCAATAACTACTTCTGCAGGCTACGAATGTAGGTCACGACTGCTTTTGCGTCATCGGCCGATAGACCCTTTACGCCGGCCGGGTGCTTCGCCGTCTCCGCGACGGCCTTGGTCAGGTCGGCATCGGACTTCTTCTTGGCTTCATCCGAAACCAGGCTCGGAATCTTGGCGGCAGGTTTGCCGGCTGCATCCGCTCCGTGGCACATGGCACATTTTGCTTTGTAAAGGGCGGCTCCGTCTTCAGCCCAAGACAGATTGGGGATAAGGATGAACAGGGCCACTGCGATGGTCATTACCAGCATCATCAGTTTCGTCGTCTTCATGATTTGATCTCTTCTCCTTGTGGAATTTCGCAGCCCGATGAAATTGGCGGCTCTTTTCGCAGTGGTGCGAATGTTGCGAAAGTAACCACCGTTGTGAACCTCCACGAACTGGATGTAAAAACATTCAGCAGCACCATCGCTGCCTGTGTTGAGTTTTAATGTCGTGGCGGAGTAGAAGCAGTGATCCGGGTCACCATGAATTGTGACTTTCAGCGGCAGATAACATTGCAAAACGGGAAGGCGATGCAGCCATTGAGTTAGTCAACTTACGGTCACGTCACTAAGTGACTACGGTCACTGCCAGTGCATGCCACGAGGAAGAAACTTTACAGCAGTAGCGAGGTAAAGGTATGCCGATACTGTTGATGGCCCTGCTCGCATTGCTGATATTTGGCGTGATTGGGATTTTGCTTACTGCCGCAGTGGTTTTGGAGAATTCCAAGCGTGCACGTGTAGCAAAAAGTGACGCTGCATGCCATGTACTCCCTGACGCTGCACCCTCTCTCCATCCACA
>JBAVAA010000464.1:0-2955 GCA_049585515.1 Terriglobales bacterium
GGAAATGATCGGCGGCCTGCGGCAGCTTGACAGTTTCTTCAATTACAGCGCCGACAATCAAGGCCCGCCCGTGACCGCGCTAACTACGGACTGCGCACGCGCCTTCGCCAAACGACAATTGGCCGCAGGTTTTTCGACCGCCACGATCAATCGAAGTTTATCTTGCTTGCGGCGTATGTTAGCCATTGCCCGCGAAGACAACAAACTTCAGTTGGTGCCTGTGATTCGTCTGCTGAAAGAACCACGAGCCAGAAAGGGCTTTGTCACGCAGAAGCAGTTTGACGAATTACTGGCGGCCTTACCAAGCCATCTGCGTCCGCTGATCCAGTTTTTGTACTGGTGCGGATGTAGGCTTGGTGAGGCACGAGCCATCCAGTGGGAACAGGTCAACCTTAAAGAAAGACTCATTCGGTTGGAGGCGGAACAGACCAAGACCGATGAGCCACGAGTGATACCATTGCCGAGCGTGGTTGCTGCTCAACTTGCCCGCATCGAACCAAAGGTTGGTAAGGTCTTCGACGACACGAACCTCCGCACGGAATGGGCTAGGGGTTGCACGGCGGTGGGACTTGGTAAGATGGAAAAACAGGAGAGCGAGGAAGGCAACAAGTGGCACAAGTACACGGGCCTGATAATCCACGACCTTCGCAGGTCGGCAATTCGCAACATGGTCGCGGCGGGCAATTCACAAGACTGGTGTATGGCGATTTCAGGTCACAAAACGGCCGACGTGTTCCGGCGATACAATATCGTTTCTACGGCAGACATCACCACCGCCATGCAACGCGTTGAGCAGTTGTCATTGAAAAATCATACCCCACTGATAGGTGTAAAAACGGTGGAAAAACTGCCAACAAGTAACAGTAAGTTATTGAGGGCCCGTAGCTCAAGCGGATAGAGCATCGGATTTCTAATCCGAGGGTTGCAGGTTCGATTCCTGCCGGGCCTACCAGATTGGGCTAAGGTGTTGCCCGTTGGTGCCATTCCGCTTGCTCTAGGCAATCCGTAGAGTAGGTGGTGAGCAGACTTCGGGGGAGGGCTGTTCAAACGGGCGTCCGCTGACTCAAACTGAGTCCGGACGCTTTCGTTTTTTTGCGGTGGGTTTTCTGGGGGCGCTCCGATCTTCACGGCAATCCTGATCCACAGTCTCGGGCTCTGTCTTTTCTGGCTTTATCGGTTCGACTTGACGCAAAGGGCGTCCCAGGCGCTGAAGCGGGGAAATAAATCGGGCTGAAGGGCGCGACTGAACAGATTTGCGGAGAAACCCTTGGCGGGCGCCGCGGTCACCCTCAATGGTTTCAGAATGTGCGTGAGAACTCGGTCGTCCCTACGGGACTTGAATCATTCTTCCCACTTTTCCCAGCGCCGAGGCGCTGGGCTATTATATTTCGCCCCTCCGGGGCTGGATTCTCTTACACAACCGGTTCCACCCGATTGCCCGAAACTAGTTCTCACGCACAGTCTGAAGCGCTGGCTATTTTGTTCCCCCTCCGGGGCTGGATTCTCTTAGAACCGGTTCCACCCGATTGCCCGAGAGTAGTTCTCACGCACAGTCTGAAGCGCTGGCTATTTTGTTCCGCCCTCCGGGGCTGGATTCTCACGCAACCCGTGCCACTGGATTGCCGGGACACTAGTTTCTTACGCATAGTCTGAAGCGCTGGGCTATTTTAGTTCGCCCCTCTTGTGCTGGGATTCCCGGTGTTCCGTACCATTAGATTGCCCGAAAATGGATGGTCGGTGACGAGGCTAGCCCCGTTTCTACGGTGAAGGTTCATTTTTTGGGCTTCTTTGGTGGTTTCATTGACTGCCATTCTTTTTCTGTCAGGTCGCGTCCCAGGGTGGTGAACTCGCCAGCTCCTTGTAGCCACTCGCCGCCATCCATGGTTACGACTTCTCCGTTTATATAGCCTGAACCTTCGCTTACCAGGAACGCGGCCAGATTGGCGAACTCTTCCAGGGTGCCGAAGCGTCCCAAGGGGATTCGTTTTTTGACTGCATCTTCCAGTTCCGGACGCGGCAGCAGACGCGAGAATGCGCCTTCGGTCGGAATGGGGCCGGGGGCGATGGCGTTCATGCGGATTCCGCGGTCTCCCCACTCGACGGCGAGGCTGCGGGTGAGCGCCTGCACACCGGCTTTGGAAACGGCGGAGGGGACGACGTAGGCCGATCCGGTGGTGGTGTAGGTGGTGGTGATGTTCAAGACCACTCCTTTGTGTTTCGCCGCGAGCCAACGCCTTCCGCAAGCGAGAGTGGTGTGCAGCGTGCCCATCAGAACTATGCCGATCACCGACTGGAATGCTCCCAGCGAGAGTTCCTCGGTGCGGGCGAGGAAATTTCCGGCTGCGTTGTTCATTAATATGTCCAGCGGGCCGTCGGCCCAGATGATTTCGGCCATTTCTTCCACCGCGGCTGCATCGCGCACGTCGCAGGGGCGGGAGTGGATCTTGCCGCCGGTACGGTCGCGCAGTTCCTGTTCGGCTGCGGCTAGAACTTCGTGGCGGCGGCCGCAGATGTAGACTTCGGCGCCTAGATCGAGAAAGCGTTGGGCGGTGGCTTTGCCCAGGCCGGTGCCGCCGCCGGTTATGAGGATGCGGTTGCCTTGGAGCAGATCTTTCTGGAACATTGGTCCCCCTGTGCAGCCCCTAAAGGGGCGTTGCTATCGGCGCGGTTTCGGTATCGCTAAAGCGATACCCTGATACGAATCCGAACTCGCTAAAGCGATTCCTCAAGCGTTTTCAGCGCCCAGCTCGCGTGCTCGGCGACAACTCTGTCTGGATCTTCGCTTAGTTTTTTTAGGGTGGGCATGAATTTTTTGTTGCCGCTGTTGCCCATCGCTATTACTGCGTTCCTTCTTAGTCCTGAAAGTTTGGCTCGACGGATTGGTGACCGGCGGAATACTTCCTGGAATTCTGACTGCTGCATTTCAGCCAGCCAATCCAGCGCGGGATTGACCAG
>JBAVAA010000465.1:0-3095 GCA_049585515.1 Terriglobales bacterium
ATTCTTTCTGGCAGCGGCAGCGCAGAACATCAAGCGGTTAGTGCGATACCTAAGCCAACGACCAGCTCCAACGGTTCTCGTTATCAAGAATAGAGAACAATGACTCGGCACCGCCTACACGCGCAGCACAAAGTCGGTCCAAGCACATAGTTTTTCAACACAGACGGCATCTATCGCCAACAACAGGCTTCCATTCGGCTCTCTCGCGTGTTGAAGGTGTGCAATTTTGACCAGCAGCGGCAGTGGGAATCCCTTTAGCATGGTCTTTTTCTTGGGAGGTCGCAATGATTACAACCACAACTGAACTCGATCCAGCGATCGCGCATGTCACGAATCCAAGCGGCAGCACCACCATGAGAGCGCTCGTCTATCACGGGCCGGGCGAGTATGCATGGGAGGACAAGCCCTGTCCTACGATCCGGGAGCCGGGCGATGCAAATCGGGCAAACTGCAGCCCAGCAAGCTCGTCCACGCATCGTTTCGCGATGATCGACATCCTGAAGGCGTATGAGACCTTTGGAAACGCTGCAAAAGAGGGAGCGCTGAAGGTGGTTCTCACCAATGGCGGGCCTCGTTGAGGAGACGGGGCATTGATGACAACGACGGTCGTCTTCAAATTTTTCAGGGGGACAGCTAATGCCAGAGAATTGCAGGGCCTCTCGAGTTCTTCTGATCTCCGTTCAATATCTTTTCGTCCTCGTCGCGCTTGCTTCCGGGCAGGCGGGCCAGCAGGTCGCCGTTGAGAGCGCACAATCGGTCAGCCCACCCGCGGCCGCAGCGCTTTCTTCTTCCTCCGACGCCTCAAAATACGTGGGAGCGGAGACCTGTAAGACCTGCCATGAGGAAATTTATAACGCGTGGGAGAAGACGCCGCACTGGAAGACCACACTAGATAAGGAGGGCGGCCCGTCGCATCAAGGTTGCGAGGGCTGCCACGGTCCCGGGGCGGAACACGTGGTGGGTGGCGGCGACAAAACTAAAATATTCGTGTTCGAGGGAAAGTCGCGGCAGGAGACCAGCACTCGCTGTCTGACCTGCCACGGCGAAGGGCGCGAGCAAAGGCATTTTGCGTCATCCGCCCACGCCAGCAGCGATGTCGGATGTCTCGACTGCCACTCTCCGCATCATGCCAAGGAAGAACAGTTCCTGCTGGTCAAGAGCCAGCCGCAGTTGTGCTACGGATGCCATACCTCGGCCAAGGCTGACTTCGCCAAGCCCTTTCACCACCGGGTCAATGAGGGCCTGGTGCAATGCAACGATTGCCATAACCCCCATGGGACGGCGACAGTGCGGCAGTTGCGAACGCTGCCGAGTGGCGATGCGGTTTGCTACAAGTGCCATGTCGACAAGGAGGGGCCCTTCGTGTACGAGCACGTGCCGATGAAGACCGAGGGCTGCAGCAGTTGCCACACACCCCACGGCTCCACCAATCCCCGGCTGCTCAAAGTGAGCCTGGTAAACATGCTCTGTCTGCAGTGTCATACCTTCTCGACCCAGTTGACGGCTGGCGGTCCAATCGGTCCTGCGCACAATCAATCAGCGAAGTATCAGGCTTGCACCATGTGTCACGCCCAGATTCATGGGTCTAATTTTAGCGATGTCTTTTTCAAGTGAGGGAGAAGCGATGCCGACACCAGGAAAACTCGCTCTGCAATCTTTGTTCGCGGTGTTAGTCTGCGGCTCGTGGTTGTCGTCAAGCCTGCTCTTCGCGCAATCCCCCAGCGCCGGCCAGACTCCGCCCAGCGAGCCGGATGGCGTTACCAGCGGTGGTTATCGAATTCACTCGTCGGTTGAGGTCGGCTACCGTTCCAATAGCGTGACCGGCAGCGACGATATGTACAACACATTGGTGAATCAGCAGAGCGGACCGCGGTTTCTCGACCAGACGCTTTCCATGCAATCGGTGGATCACCAGGGCTTCCTGTTCGACGACCTTTACCTCAACAGCTTTGGCTGGGGAGGCGATCCCAATAACGCCTTGCGGCTTCGGGCCGATAAAAACAAGTGGTACAACGTTTCGGGCAGTTTCCGGCGCGATCAGAGTTTCTCCGACTTCGACTTGCTGGCAAATCCGCTGAATCCCCCCACATCCAATCCGTCGATTCCAGCGTCCAACTCGCCCCACTTGTTCGATACCACGCGACGCATGAGCGATGTCGATCTGACCTTGATACCGCAATCCCGGGTGAGTTTTCGCCTCGGGTTTTCGCACAACAACATGACTGGGCCTTCTTACAGCAGCGTTCACGAGGGTACGGAAGGCCTGCTCCTGCAAAACTGGAACACCACGATGAATTCCTACCGGCTCGGGGTGGACTGGAAAGCTGCGCCGCGAACGGTGATCAGTTACGACCAATTTTTCAATTACTACAAGGGAGACACGGACTACGGACTGGCGCCCTTTGCGTCAGCGAACCTGGAATCGGTGCCCGGGGTGCCTCCGGTTGTAGGTAGCGTTAACCTGGGTTTGTCCATCGACACGGCGAACAAGTTTCCCTGTGCCGGGTCGCCAGCGGGTGCCCCGCTGATTAATTCCAGCGGAGTCCTGACCAACAACAACTGTAGCGGGTACTTCGGCTATTCGCGGAACCAGCGGATTCGAACTTCAACACCGACGGAGCGACTTAGTTTGCGCAGCAATTACATGCAACGGCTAGACTTGCTCGCTTCCTTTTCCTACAGTTCTGCCGACATGAGCACACCCTTGGACGAGTCCTTCAACGGCCTGGGGCGTAACGGCCTTCGCGCCTTCACAGGGACCGGTACCGCCGCCACAACCCGAATTTCCGACGTGCTCGATATCGAGGCCACGGTGCACCTTACCCAACATCTTCGCCTGATCGAGAAGTTTTATTTTTGGGCCTACCGCATTCCCCAAAATGGCAATCTCTCCGAGACCGACAACGATTGCACAGTGCTAGCCACGTGCACGCTGCTGACTCCGCTGAGCGCCACCACGCCGACCACGACACTTACGTCGCCCCTGTCGTCCTTCAACCAGACTTGGAAGAGAAATCAAACCGAACTGGCATGGGACATTTCGAAAAAAACCGGGGCCCGAATCGGTTACCGCTATGGCGACCGGGCCTTCAACC
>JBAVAA010000466.1:0-7773 GCA_049585515.1 Terriglobales bacterium
TTCCTGCGACTCGATGTTCTCGCGCAGCCAGATGATTTCGCGCTCACGGTTCGGCACCTGAATGCCAACAGTGCTCTTGCCAGGCATGCGTTCGACAAGGATGCTTTCCGCGCGCAGGGCAAGGCAAAGATCGTCAGTGAGTCCGATGATGCGGCTGTACTTGATGCCCGCTTCGGGCTTGAATTCGAAAGTGGTCACAACCGGACCGGGATTGATCTGCGTGACTTGCCCGTGGACTTCGAACTCCGCGTACTTTGCGGTCAAGACCTGAGCGATCAGCTTGAGTTCGTCTTCGTGGACGGATTGCTGCTCGTCGGGACGATGCAGCAGGCTCGACGGCGGCAGTTTGTAGCTGCCGGCGATCTTCGGCAGGGTCGTCTTCGCTTTGTGCTCGGTATCGGCACGCTCGGTAACTTCTATATCGGAGGCGGCTGCGGAAGTTTGCGAAGTTGGCGAGGTTTCCGCTACGTCGTCATCCTCGGCCATCATGCGCTCGATGCCAGTGCGGCCGTTATTCGAGCCCGAAGGAACGCCTTCGTAGCGCTGCGGATCTGGCGACGGTGTGTCGCTTCGCATAACCGGCGCACGCGCGGGCAGAAGTTGCGCGGTAAGCGTCGGCTTTTCGGCCCGTCGCTTCTCGAGTTCCTTTTGCTGACGCTTGCGCTCGCGCTCGTCCTGCCAGTCTTTGAAGCGATCTCTGAGCGCCAGGACGAAGGCAAAGCGAGTCGGCGCCCAGAGTTGGATCGCCGAGAACGAGAAGGCGGTAGTCAGGTAGAGCGCGACCGCCAGAACCGTGGTGCACACAATGTATGCGCCCGCAACATTGAGATAACGGATCAAGACATCGCCAACGATGCGCCCGGCGAGGCCTTCGATTGGAATGGCCCCCATCCAGCGTATGTGTCCGGGGAGAATCGCGAGCAGCGCAGGCACGAACATGAGCAGCCAGATTCCGCCGAGCGTCTTTGCGATCGGAGTCTGCACCGCCCGCGAACGGAACCAGCGGATACCGAGCATGGACATAAAGATGGGCAGCAGAAACGATCCGACCCCCCAGAATTGCAGGATGAGGTCGGAAAGATAGGCTCCGAAGATGCCAATCCAGTTGCGGGCAGCGTGCGATCCGGTGAGGATGGAGGCGCTGTTCAGCGACGGATCAAGCGGCGAATACGACGCCAGCGCGAGGAAAAGAAGGAGTGCGGAGACGCACAACAGAAATCCGACTAGCTCGTTCAGACGCCGGTTCCGGGTGGGCGTAAAAATCTTCGGGAAAAATGTCATGTGGCAGCGACGGCGCGGGGCAAACCTCACCCACAGCACCGCTACGAGGCCAGAGCCTAGTGATTATGACAAGAAGCGGCGGTTCGTACAATGAGGGAAACGGGGCGGGGTAGCGAGTTGGGTACGGGCGACAAATCGCGAAGGTCGGGAGCGCCATGGCCATGATTCGCCGGTTCCCGCTTCCGATGTTCGCTTTAAGACTTCTTTACCGATGGCGTGAACCTGACAGCGTCATCGTTGCAAACCAAGCGCGTTCGATGAGCATTCCACACTGGGCACAGTGGGTATCGGCGTCATCCCAACCCCGGCCGTAGTTCCGCATTTCGCGTTCCGTCGAGCCGCAGCCTGGACACGACGCGGAAGTTTTGTGTAATCCGAGCCTTTTCTCAACTCCCTCAGCACGCACCAAGCCCGCGCCATTAGCCGAGACCTCAGTTTGTTGCTGGGAAGCACCCCGAGCAGCCTCGTGGTTGCTGCAATAAGCATCCCGCGCGATCTCCAAGTCAAGCACCCGTATCGCCCTGTCAAGCATTCGCCAGATTGCGTCCAGATGCAACTTGATTGCCCGACGCCTCAACTGTTGCAGATCGGAAGCGAATTGCGTCAACTCATCGGGTTTATTGGCCTCGGGCATCAGTGTGTCCACTTTGCAAAAGTGGTCAGGCACTTCCGGATTGCTACCGAAGAACGCTGGGACAAACCAAACTTGCATAAGAGTGTACCCTCAGCAGGCCGCGCAATTCCACCGTCCGCGTCAATCCCCTTCCCTTTGTTGCCCGTTGCACGCAGTTTCGCGACTAAGGTTGTTTCGGCGGTTCGCATGTGGCCGCGGTTCCTCTCATCACCACTGCTGCTGCAAATCAACGCACACGGTCAGTGCTTCCCGGTCTTTTTGGCCAGGACATCCATTGCTTCAGCCCGTTTGATTCTCTCAATGTGCACGACTTCAAGGCCAGCATCAATCAGGACTTCGCAGACTTCTCCCGGTCCGGCGTTGCACCGAGGGCAGGCCAAGGTCATCGGGCTAATCGAGATATATTCGAGATGTCCTCTCACGCGAGCCTTTTGGTGAGTCCGCTTCGCACAGACCTTGAGCACGTAGCATTCTTCGTGAACCGCCCTCCCTAGTTCATTCGTCTTAGCGGTTTCAAGAGTTACGGGTTTGTTACAGATGCTGCATTTTGGAAAATACGAGACAGGAGCAGTCATTTTGGCCTCCCCGAGCAAAACATCAGATTGCACAAGAGACCGACGCCCAGAACGGGGTACGGCGGAGGGATGTGTAAGAGACTTTTCAAGCCTAGCACAGAGACCGACGCTTGTACGTTCGCATCGTACGGTCGGTTGCTTTCTCATGCCGCGTCGGGCAGTGACGACGCGACTCCAGCCCGCAACGTTAAAGCGAAGAGCACGGACAGAAGAGCACGGACAGAAGAAGGCTTCTATTTCTCATTTCTCATATCACACGGAGAATCATCACTTCGGTTGCCTTTATGAGGGCTGCCGCAGTCTGTCCAGGCTTCAGGTTCATCTCTCGGGCCGAGCTCGCTGTGATAATCGAAGTGATTTCCTGATCGCCGATCGAAATCTTTATTTCCGCCATAAGGCCGCTAATGCGGACGCTGTTGATCCGTCCGACCAGTTGATTCCTTCCGCTCACACGGCGCGCAAGAACATCTCGTTCCGGACCCGTTTTCGCTCTAGTCCGATATAGGAGACGGTCGACCTCGCTTTGCGGAATACGATGGTGCCCCCCCGCCGTTTTGACGCTGCGAATTTTCCGCTTGTAAATCCACTGCTTGATCGTAGGGAAGCTGATGCGGAGTTCGAGAGCCGCCTCGCGGAGCTTAAGTAGCTCCCCATGTTTTTCCGCTAAGCGTCGAGGGGGCGACTTTCGAGTCATTTGAGACGGAATCCTACAGCGAGGTCATATCCGAGTCAACCAACGGAAGTCAAGCAAATCGCTGCTCCAGATGGGGATTTATCAGGACTTGTAATCAGTTACTCATATATAAACGCATAGGAGTGGACAGACGAAACGACTCAGATATACACTTCTGAATTCTTGGCTCAACAGTTCACCTGG
This sequence comes from Terriglobales bacterium, assembly GCA_049585515.1. Lineage (GTDB taxonomy): Bacteria > Acidobacteriota > Terriglobia > Terriglobales > Acidobacteriaceae > Acidiflorens. Next base: position 3,368 of record JBAVAA010000466.1, read on the forward strand.
GAAAGAGGAGAATTAAATGCAAAACACGATAGGGGGATTACGCTGCGCGGATTCTGCTGTGCTTCACCGATCTCACTTGGTCAGTGCGGGTCTCTGGCAAACCCGCGCCGCCGTTCCTGTCTCGACCCTGCTAGTACTGCTGAGCCTGTGTTTACCCTGTGCATGGGCGCAAACATCAGCGAACTTGTCTGGAAGTATTTCGGACCCGTCCGGTGCTGCTGTGTCTGGCGCCACCGTTACGGCTAGAAACGTAGATACCGGACTTTCGCGGAGCACGGTAACGGACCAGACAGGGCGATATCAAGTGTTTGCTCTGCCGGTGGGACAATACGAAATTAGGGTGAGGAAGGATGGGTTTGCCGAGGGAATTCGAGCGGGAATTCGCCTGGTTGTTGGGCAGGATGCGACCGCCGATCTTAGTCTGCACGTCGGAGCCGTCTCTGAAGAAATAAAGGTTACCGGCGACACGGCCATCGTGAGCGTCACAACTCAGGATATCTCGGGGTTGGTGGGAGTGCGACAAGTGAAGGATCTTCCCCTCAACGGTCGCAGTTACGATTTGCTGGTCACTCTGAATCCTGGCATCGTCAATTTCACTGACGAGAAGACCGGTGGAATCGGAGTATCGAATTCCACTACGGGGAACAATTTTGCAGTCTCTGGGAATCGACCGCAGCAAAATCTGTTTCTGATGAATGGAGTCGAATACACGGGCGCGGCGGAAAATAACATGCAGCCTGGTGGAACGAGCCAGGAGTTGCTGGGCGTCGATGCAGTGCGCGAATTCAATATATTGCGCGACTCCTACGGCGCTGAATACGGAAAACGACCCGGCGGCCAAATCCTTATCGTGACGCAGTCGGGCTCGAATCAGTTGCACGGATCGGCATATGAATTCTTGCGTAACAATGCTCTCGATGCGCCGAACTACTTTGACCAGGGTTCCGCTCCTCCCTTTCAGCGTAATCAGTTTGGCGGCTCGCTTGGGGGTCCGATACGAACCAACAAGACGTTTCTATTCGGCAACTATGAAGGATTGCGCCAGCATCTTCATCAAACGTCAGCGGCATTTGTTCCGGACGCCACGTCGCGAGCGGCCGCAGTGGCGAGTGTCCAGCCCCTGCTCAATCTGTGGCCGATAGCTCCCGCCGGCGCTCCGGATTTCAACGGGATTGCCCAAGTCTTTAGTAGCCCTCTACAAACCATTCGAGAGGATTTTGGGACCGCTCGGCTTGACCATACCGCTTCTCCGCGGGACACGTTGGCAGCGGTGTACACCATAGATGATGGCTACGATGTCACCGCCACCGCTCTCGATCCTTATAGCACCGACATCCTCAGTCTCAGAGAACAAGTCGTCAGCCTGGAGGAGACGCACACTTTTTCTCCATCTCTGATCAATGTTGCACGGGTGGGTTTTTCGCGTGCCGGATACTTTTTCACCGGGCAGCCAACTCCAGGCACTCCGGCAGACAGCGTTCCGGGTTTTCTGCTGGGGCGTCCGGTGGGCGCGGTGGTCGTTGGCGGGAGTGCGGCTTCCAACCCCTCAGCCCAAATCGGGCTGGCGGGCAGCAACAACGGAAGCAATCTGCGGGTCGCGCGTAACTTGTTTACGTTGGAAGACCGGGTAACTCTAACCAAGGGCCGGCATCAATTGAGTTTTGGCGTCTGGTTGCAACCCTTCCAGTCGAACGAGACGCTTGCGCTGAGCCAGTATGGCCAGGCGACTTTTAGCAGCCTGACAAATTTTTTGAAAGGGACTACATCGAGCTTCCTTTACGATCCCGCGCCGAGCGAGATGAACTGGCGGTCGTTGCTGGGCGCGTGGTATGCGGAAGATGTCATTCGCGTGACTCCGAAGCTAACTGTGTCCCTCGGTTTTCGCGATGAATTCACGACTGGCTGGAATGAGAGCCATGACCGCGCCGCCAACTACACGTTCAGTAACGGAGTTATTTCGAATCAGCCGCATGTTGGGAACTCGTTGTTCACGGTCAACAATGCCAAGTTTCTGCCGCAGCCGCGTATTGGAGTGGCATGGAGCCCGCTCAGGTCAAAGACTGTCTTTCGTGTTGGTTTTGGGATGTACAACGAACTTCAGGACGCGTTGGGGTATCGAACGGATCAGAATGCACCCTTCAATCCTACCTACAGCATTGCAGCGTTGCCCGTCTCACAGCTGCCGATCAACCCTACCGTTCCGCCGCCCGCCGGCGCGCTGTTGGTGCCTGGAGGGGTTCAGCCGGACATGAAGACACCGACGCTGGTGTCGTGGTCCTTCAGGGTTCAGCAGGAAGTCACGCCCGACACATCGTTGACGGTCGGCTACGTCGGATCTCACGGCTACCACGAAATTCTTGGAGTCGATGCCAACGAACCATTCCCAACCATTTGTCCGGCATCGCCGTGTCCTGCTACCTATGCAAACAATTTCCCCGCACCTTTGGCGGGCTCCCCCGTTCCCGCCGGTTCCTATTACATTAAGTTCGGAACGCCCAAAGCGAATCCCAGCCTGGCGAATACCTGGACGTGGTTCTCTCATGGTGACAGTAATTACAACGCGCTCCAGGTCGATGTGAACCATCGCTTCAGCCATGGGGTTTCGATGCGCGGAGTCTACACCTGGTCTAAGGCACTGGATGACGGCGACTCAGTGAACGGCACGGCTGCGGGAAACGCGCCCGGACTTGTGTCGAACCCTTTCAACCTGAGAGCGGATTACGGACTTGCTACCTATGATGTCAGGCATGTGGCAGTAATCAATGCGGTTTATCTGCTCCCTCTCGGGCGCGGACAAGCCCTGGCGAGCGGAGTGCAAGGCTGGACCAACGCGTTGGTGAGCGGCTGGTCTGTGAACAGCATCGTCACGCTTCAAGACGGATTCCCCTTCACCCCGCAATTGAGCTATAACCCGTCGAACAACGGAGACACACGAAATCCCGTGCGGCCGTTCATAAATCCAAACTTCACCGGGCCAGCGATATTAGGAAAGCCAAGTCAATGGTTCAACCCCGCTGCATTTCTTCAGCCGCCGGTGCCATCGAGTACGAACCCTGACGGATTTTATGGCAACCTCGGCAGAGACACTTTGATTGGCCCGGGACTGGCGACCTGGGACTTCTCCGCGATAAAACAAACTTCCCTTGGCGAGCGGCTGAACCTGCAATTCCGCGCCGAGATTTTCAATCTGCTGAATCGGGCAAATTTCAATACTCCGAATCTGATTGTGTTCACTCCCTCCGGACTTTCAGGCACAGCGGGGGCGATTTCGAGCACGGCGACCACATCAAGGCAGGTGCAATTCGGTTTGAAACTGATCTGGTAAAAGACAAACGCGCCGGGTGCCCCACACATTCGCGCACTTTGCGAATGTGTGGGCGCGGCGTGAATCAAGTTGCTCGTCACAATCAGCATCTCTGGTCCCGATCGAATGGACAACCTCTTGAAAGATCACAGGTGTCCCGTTTGCTTCGCTGCCGACAGGTCGAGAAAAAGCACGTTATACTTGGCGCCAGGAAGGGGCCGCCCGGCTCTGGCTTCAAAGAATAGGCAGCGGGTGGTTTAAAACAACGATCGACAAAATAACGATCAACCAAACTACAATCGAACACGCATGATCGGACGCATCATCTCGCACTACCGGATCGTTGAGAAACTGGGCGGCGGCGGTATGGGCGTGGTTTATAAGGCCGAGGACATCTCCCTGGGTCGATTTGTCGCGCTTAAATTTCTTCCTGACGACGTGGCGCAGGATCCGCAGGCCTTGGAGCGTTTCCGCCGCGAAGCGCGCGCTGCCTCGGCCCTGAACCATCCGAATATCTGCACGATTCATGAAATCGGGGAGCAGGACGGCCATCCATTTCTCGCCATGGAATTTTTGGATGGACTGACGCTGAAGTACCGTATTGGCGGGCGCGCACTGGAAACCGAGGTCTTAATCCCGATCGCCATAGACATCGCCGACGCGCTCGATGCCGCTCACTCCGCGGGCATCGTGCACCGCGACATCAAGCCGGCCAATATTTTTGTGACCAAGCGCGGACATGCGAAGATCCTTGACTTCGGGCTGGCGAAGATGGCAGCCGCGACCGGTTCGTCAAGCCAGGTTGCCTCCGCCAACACGATGACGGGCACGATTGACGAGCAACATCTCACCAGCCCCGGCTCTACGCTCGGAACCGTTTCCTACATGTCGCCGGAACAGGTGCGCGCCAAAGAACTGGACGCCCGCAGCGATCTGTTCTCCTTCGGAGCGGTGCTCTACGAAATGGCAACGGGGGTGTTGCCCTTTCGGGGAGAAAGCTCGGGGGTGATTTTCGAATCCATTCTGAACCGGGCGCCTGTTTCGCCGCTGCGGTTGAATCCCGATCTGCCGCCCAAGCTCGAAGACATCATCAATCGCGCCC
>JBAVAA010000467.1:0-10073 GCA_049585515.1 Terriglobales bacterium
ATCATTCCTCGATGCGGCGGCCATCTGGTTGGCTATTTTCTTCCGCATGAAGGCACAAACGATGTGGCCTGGGGATTAATTGGTTTCGATAGTCTCGCTGCCTATGAAGCCTACCGGGCACGTTTGAAGTCAGACCCGGAAGCCCGTGAGAATTTCGCCATGGCACAAAGCAAGCGCCTCATTCTCCGCGAAGAGCGGAACTTCGTGGAGGTAGTTGACGGAACATACAACGTTCCATCAACATTCTCGGAATGAGCATCCCCGGGGACCAAGGTGATCAGACTAAGGTGATCGTCGCATGGAAACTCAGATGTTGACTCAGGCTGAAAAGGGAACGGCCTTCGCCGCGCTTCATAAGCGTGACCGGGCATTCATTATCCCCAATCCGTGGGACGTGGGAACGGCGCGTTTACTGGAACAATTGGGCTTCGAGGCGCTGGCTACCACCAGTGCCGGATATGCCTTCTCGGTCGGGCGGCAAGATAACACGATTGACCGCCAGGAGATGATGGCGCACGCTTCCGAGATGGCGGGAGCCACCGACCTGCCGGTCAGCGCCGATCTTGAAAACGGCTTTGGAGACTCCCCCGATGACGTCGCAGAAACAATCAGGCTTGCGGCGACTGCGGGACTCGCCGGTTGCTCGATTGAAGATATGTCCCGGCAGCCGGGACATTCCATCTACGAGCACGAATTGGCGGTCGAGCGCGTTCGCGCGGCTGCGGAAGCGGCGCATGGCCTACCTTTTACTTTCACGTTGACTGCGCGTGCAGAGAATTATCTGGTCGGCAGGCCTGACTTGAAAGATACCATCAAACGCCTGCAAGCCTATCAGGAGGCGGGCGCCAATGTTCTCTATGCGCCGGGTCTAACTACGAAGGACGACATTGCGGCCGTGGTGCACTCTGTGGATCGTCCCGTAAATGTGGTTATGGGACTGCAAGGCGTTCAATTGAGCTTGGCTGAACTCTCGGCACTTGGAGTCCGGCGGGTCAGCGTCGGCAGCGCTCTTTCTCGTGCCGCTCTCGGCGCTTTTCTTCGCGCTGCCCGGGAGATGCGGGAACACGGTACCTTCGCCTTCGCTGAACAGGCCGTGAGCTATCGAGACATCAGTGCTCTGTTCGAGGCAGCCGGCGGGCAGCGAAAGAAGACCCAGACCCGAGCAACAAAGTGAAGAAAGCCGAAATCATCGAAGGCGTCGCGTAGCCGTCTTTATTCCACAGTGACGAAGTAGTCCCGTCCTTCCCACTGCCCGCTGTTCTTCCAGAGAAAGGTGAAAACGATCTGTGCGCCCGCGGCGAGAGTTTCCGTGGGCAAATCCAGATGTTGGAGGTCCCAGCCGCTTTCTTCGGAGTCGCTGTCCCGCGCCGTCTGCCATCCATCAAAGCTCCAATGCACCATCGCCCGTTCCATCAGCAGAATCCGCAGTTTTTTGCCGCGCGGCATGGTACGCGGCTTGTTGTTAAAGCGCCAGTTGAAGTAGTCCGCAGACTTCTTCTTCGTCAGGTAGCGTTCCACCGTTTGCGGAGGCTGATCGAAAATCCTGCCTTCGAGCAGCGACCGCCGCAGCTTGATGTACTCCGAGTGCGCCCACACCAGTGGACACGCCGATCCCGACGCCTTTCCCGCAAACAGTTCGCGCTCCGGTATATCGGTCGTGTCCCAAACTTGTTCGGGAATCAGGCGGGTGTCTCCGGTGGAATTTTCCATCACGCTCAACAAATTCTCAGCGGAACCGGCATTTCCGGCCGCCAGTTCATAGTGCGCTCGCTCACCCGCCAGCAGCGGCCATGGACGGCCAATCCCAGTCCCGTCGAACGGAGATCCGTCTTCGTGCTCTCCATAGCCGTCGTGATTGTAGCGATACCAACCCGGACCATACGGAAGCTCAACCCGCAGCAGGGCATCGATAACTTTGATCGTGTTCAGGATTCGCGTGTCGCCCGGCGCGCGTAAGCCGAAGCGCACCAGGGCGAGTGCGTCCGGACTGACGATCTCGACTGCGGGCGCGTCTGGACTTGTGGCCCGATTCTTGATGGGAACGAATCCCTGTAGTGGCGAGGCCGCTCAGTCTACGTCTTCGGGCGCCACGCGTACATAGTAGCCCTCAACCCCGACTTGCCTCGCTAGGTTGCTATTCGCCGTGTAAGTCCATCGCTCGATGTTGTCGTTCCAGGTGTCGGCCGTCTCACGCAGGAATTCGGCAGGTTCAATCTCACCCATGAACTGCGCGAGATCGGCGGCAATCAGCAGGGCAGAGACTTCAGCCGCCAGCGTGAACGGCGAGTAGCCACCGTCCTCTTCCCAGCGGTCCTGCTGCGTGACCGGTCCATTGGCCACAATGAAGGCCGCTGCTTTGCGCACCATCGGCCACCAGCGCTCGGGGTGCTGAAAATAGCGTGGCGCTTCACGCCGAAGCAGATCGACCAGCAGAATCGGAAAGGCGGTCTCATCCATCTGCAAGCCATTCCAGTACGGACGCCCATCCAACCACATGTTCTGCGCCCAGTGTCCGTCGTTTTCCTGGGTGGCTTCGAGGTAATTCAGGACGCGTAGAGCATCCTCGTCGGCGCCCGCTGCCAACAATCCACCGGCGCTCTCGACCAGATCCCGGGGCCAGATCAGATGGTAGCCGCCGAGATCCTCGTCGCCCTTGTTGAAGCCCCAGGGTATGGAGAGGCTGGCGATGATGCCGCCCAGGAAGTCTTTGGATTCGTGTGAGCGCAACACCGCCACGCTCGGGCGGTACAGGTCTTTCACCCGCGGCTTCTCGTCGATCTTCTTCAGAGTCTGATGCCACTTCTGCCATTGCAGGACATACTCTCTGCGTGTCCTGTCATAGGAGGTTAAGAGGGAAGCCATCACCTGCTGGCCGGCCTCCGCCCAGATTCCGCCAAACCCCAGGGCAAGGATGAACTCACCGTTGCACGCGGCCAGGTCGATCTCAGCGGTCAGCGCGACATTGCCGTTTTCCGCACGGTCGTACTCCCAAGTCATCTGGAAATGCTGCGACAGGTCTTGCCAGCCGTCCGACGTGCCGGCAAATCCGACGGAGCGCTTGGGCATCGGCGCGGAGCAGCCGAGGGCAAGCGCGCAGGAATCACGCTCGGCAAAAAGCATCGGTCTCCCTTTGTAATCGCCCAGCCAGCCCGTATTGCCATATCCGAAATTCGCAAGATGCGATGCCAGCAGCGCGTACAGTCGATAGTCGGCGAGATTTCCCTGCAGCGGCACAAACTTAATTTTCTGCAAAACGACATTGCGCCATGGATCGGTCAGCACTTCCTTTTCGATCCGGTAACGGCCTTCGACATGGGTGTTTGTCAATTCGTAGACCGGAACACCCGGTTCGATGGGAATGTTCTCGAAGGTACAGTTGCGTTTTTCTTCTGAAAAGAACCGACGGCCGTCCGTTACAATCAGTCCAAAGTCGCGAGTGCAGGCTTGGTCCACGCGGGGAAAATATATTTCATTGAGAATGCCATGACTGAGCGTGATCCAGACCCGACTATGGAGGTTGAGCGCGGTGCCCACGCCAGTCTTGGCACTCGACGTCCACCGCGGTTCGATTCCGGGCCAGCCCGGCGCATAACGAAGGTCAGTTTTCAGGCGCTTGTCGCTCACAGAAGGACATCTCCAACGACAAGCAGTTTGCCAGAAGATGGCGAACTCTGCTGGATGTTTTGCCGCGAGGCCGGAAACGCGCATCTAATTTGGCACATGTCAGGACGCAATGTCATTCCCGCTTTATTCCGGCGGGAACGTTTCGCGAGAGCGATCGGGGTCACACTCTTAATCTCCCTCGTGCTTCTGATGATCGCTCCTCGAGCGGCCGCCGATCAACCCTCCGCGGGTCTCGATCGCGGATTCCTCCGGCTCTACGATCTGGATTTTAGTGGCGCACAAAAGCAATTCGAGTCGTGGGAGAAGGAAAACCCCACCAATCCCATGGGCCCGGCGAGCGAAGCGGCCGGCGTCTTGTTCTCGGAGTTTAACCGCCTCGGCGTACTGGAAGCGCAGTTTTATGTGGACGACTCGGTCTTCGGCGCGCGCAAAAAATACGACGCCGACCCGCAGCAACGTGCCCGTTTCGAGCAGCAGCTCAGCCGCGCTGAAGAGTTGGCAAAGTCCAGGCTGAGCCATGACGCCGGGGATCGCGATGCGCTGCTGGCAATGACGTTTGCCGCCGGCTTGCGCTCCGATTTTGCCGCCCTTATCGAAAAGCGCAATCTCGCCTCGCTCCATTACACCAAGGAGGCGACGGCCTGGGCCGACAAACTGCTCGCTGCCGATCCGACTTGTTACGACGCTCATCTGGCGGGCGGCGTCAGCCGCTACATCATCGGATCAATGGCGGCTCCGGTCCGCTGGGTGCTACGTCTTGGCGGCGTTCCCGGAGACAAGCAAGGCGGCATTGCCGAACTGCAGACGACTGCGGCGCAAGGCCATTTGCTCGCCCCATTCGCGCGCATCCTGCTGGCCATCGCCTACGTCCGCGAGAAGGAAATGCCGCGCGCTCGGGAATTGCTGCTCGCCTTGCAGCACGATTTCCCCGACAACACTCTTTTTGGCCGGGAGCTGACGCGGCTCGACAAAGATGTCGCCCGCTAATTAAGAATGTCGCTCTTTGATTCGCTCGCAACGGAGTGGTCTCTTGATAAGAGTTGTATAAGCACTGATAAGGGATCAAGATTGTATGTAGAGGTCCACAAAGTACAAACTGTACCCTAAGTTTGCTCCTGACGTCGGAGGTTCCGCGATGAGATCATGGCTAACGGAGAGAGGGCCTCTTGCATGCCGTTGGTTCGAGGTTGGGCAACGCCTGCAATACAATCCGCCCTGGATGCAAGAGGCTTCGAACATTCAAAGTGGCTATCTGCCGCCGGTTCCGGATTTTGCTAGCCACAGCCCCTTTGGGGGAGCATTCTGGTTCGAACTCCACATCGCTCACTGCAACCCTCTTTAGATTCTGTGAATGCAAGCCGCGTTTTCTAAATCTTTGGAAAGCAAAGTTGGTTTATCAGAAATTCACGGTGCTGTAACCTTCCCGTAACATTTCGGCCATAAAAGAGGATTGCACACTTAATCGCGCGAGGAGGACTCGTCTAGTGATTCGTCTGATCGGTCGTTCATTGCTTCTGTTGGCAGGTCTCGCATTGGCGCTTCCCGTCATGGGGCAAACTCAGCTCAACGGCGCAGGGGCCACGTTTCCATACCCGATGTATTCCAAATGGTTCAACGAATACAACAAGCTGCACCCAGACGTACAGATCAATTACCAATCGATTGGCAGCGGCGGCGGCATTCGCCAGGTGTTGAACGGCACCGTTGATTTCGGGGCTAGCGACGGTCCCATGACCGATGAGCAGCTGAAGGAAGCCAAGATGAAAATCTTGCACATCCCCACCGTGCTGGGCGCAGATGTTCCAGCCTACAACGTCCCCGGAGTCACGGGCGAACTCAAGTTCACTCCGGAGGCGCTCGCTGGTATTTTTCTCGGAAAGATTCAGAATTGGAACGATCCGGCGCTTACCAAAGCCAACCCGGGGGTGAATCTGCCGAACTCGCAAATTATTGTCGTTCACCGTTCAGACGGCAGTGGCACGACCTACATCTTTACCGACTACCTATCTAAAATCAGCAAGGAGTGGGAATCAACGGTAGGCAAGGGAACCTCGGTGAAATGGCCGGTTGGACTGGGCGGAAAGGGTAACGAAGGAGTGGCCGGGCAGATCCGCCAGTTGCAAGGATCCATCGGCTACATCGAACTGATCTACGCGGTGGAAAACAAAATCACCTTCGGATTGGTCAGGAATGCAGCTGGGAATTTTGTGAAGGCTTCGCTCGACGGTGTAACCGAAGCAGCGGCCACAGCGCCCAAAATGCCCGCGGATTTTCGTGTGTCCATAACCAACGCGCCGGGCAAGACGGCCTATCCGATTTCAAGCTTTACCTGGCTTTTGATTCCCGAGCAAGCCAAGGACCCCAAGAAAGGAAAAGTCCTCGCCGATTTTCTGAACTGGATGGTGACCGACGGCCAAAAAATGACGAGCCAGCTCAGCTATGCGCCACTCCCGGCGAACGTGGCCGAGAAAGTCAAAGCAGCCATCAAGCAGGTTCACTAGCACGCTGCAGAATCTGGCAGCAAGCCACCGGTTCAAGTATGGGGTCGAATCGGGGTGTCGCTTTAGCGATACCCCAAGCCCGGAGATCAGCGGCCCTTTGTAGTGGCTGGGCATAGGTATGGCGGCCTTTTCTGCAAACCGGCCGCTTGCTCCTTATCCTCTACTAGGAGAAGTGCACAGTAAACGGCGCCAGCTCAACATTCTTGCGCCGATCGCTCGCAGCAACCTACCTCGCCGCCCGCTTGATATACTGGTTGGGGCCGGATGCAAGGAACAAATGGGGCCGTTCGATACCCGGTACAACCTCCGCTAGCAACAGTCCATAAATATGGTTCGGCAAACTCTGAGCAACCGCGCCACCCTTCTTAACCGTGAAGCCTCCTGGCTGAAATTCAATTGGCGCGTGCTCGAAGAGGCCGGAGATATCCGCAATCCGCTGCTGGAACGCGTGAAGTTCCTCGCCATCTCCGCCAGCAACCTGGACGAATTCTTTGAAGTCCGCGTCGGCGGCCTTTTGCAACAACTCGAAGATGGCCACAACTCCACCACTCCCGACGGTCTCACCATGGTGGAAGAGCGGGAACTGATCAAAGAAGAAACGCACGAGTTCGTCGGAGAACAATATTCCTGCTGGAATGATCGCCTGCGGCCAGAACTGGCGGAGCAGGGAATTCGCGTCCTCGGCATCGACGAACTCGATGACGCGGCGATGGCCTTCGTGGACGACTACTGCGAGCGCGAGCTTGATCCACTGCTCACTCCGGTAACCGTGGACCCGGCGCATCCCTTTCCACGTGTCATTAACAAGGCCCTATGCGTAGCGCTCCTGCTGCGCCGTCGCCGCCGCTCCTCGCTCACCTATACCGGGGTTGTAACGGTTCCGCGCGCGCTTCCGCGGTTGGTTCGCCTGCCTTCCGTAGGGACCATCGACTTTATTTTCCTGGCCGACCTGGTCGTCCATCACGCCGTGCGCATGTATAAAGGCTACGACATCGTTTCTTCGGCTGCCTTCCGGGTCACGCGCAATAGCAACCTCTACCTGCAGGAAGAAGAATCGCGCAACCTGCTGGAATCGGTGCGCGCTGAATTGCACAACCGGCGCAAAGGCGACGCGGTGCGTATGGAGATCGAATCCGAGGCAGACCCTGAGATCATCGAGCGCCTCGGTACCGTGTTCGAACTTGACCCGTGGCAGATTTTCCCGGTCAAGGGCCCCGTGAATCTTTCGCGCCTGTTCAATATTTACGAGGCGGCAGCGCGGCCGGATTTGAAGTTTCATAGCTATGTGCCGCGGGAATTGCGCCTGACCGCGAAGTCCCATGATCTGTTCGAAGAGCTGCGCCGCCACGACGTTCTGCTGCACCATCCTTATGATTCCTACGACGCAGTCCTGTCTTTTATTCAGTCCGCAGCCGACGACGAGCGCGTGCTCTCGATCAAGCAAACCCTTTACCGGACCAGCGAACATTCGCTGATTGTTCCGGCGCTGATGGCCGCCGCCGCGCATAAGGAAGTCACCGCCGTGGTTGAACTCAAAGCGCGTTTCGACGAAGCCTCCAACATCCGCTGGGCCCGCGAGATGGAAGATGCCGGGGTGCAGGTGTTCCACGGATTGGTGGGTCTCAAGACGCATTGCAAGCTGGCGCTGCTGGTCCGGCGCGATCCCGACGGCGTAACCCGCCAGTACGCGCACCTGGGCACGGGTAACTACAACGCGACCACGGCTCGGATCTATACAGATCTTAGCCTGCTCACCGCCGACCCGGAGATCACCCGAGCGGTACACGATGTTTTCAGTTTTTTAACTGCCTACGCCGAAAACCCAAGTTATGGGCCGCTGATGGTCGCGCCTCTGGAGCTGGCGGAAAAGTGCATGAGCCTGATTGAGCGCGAGGCCGGGCATGCGCGCATCGGCCGTCCGGCGCGCATTATTGCCAAATTCAACTCGCTGCTCGATACCGACGTCATCCAGTCTCTTTACCGCGCTTCGCAGGCCGGAGTGGACATCGACTTGATCGTGCGCGGCATTTGCTCGCTGCGGCCGGGAATTCGGGGGATGAGCGACCGCATCCGCGTGCGCAGCATCGTCGGCCGGTTTCTTGAGCATAGCCGCATCTACTATTTCGAGAACGGCGGCGAGCCTGAAGTCTACATGGGCAGCGCCGATTGGATGCCGCGCAATCTGCACGAGCGCGTTGAAGTCCTATTCCCGCTGAAGAATCCGCTGCTGCGTGACCGCGTAGTGCACGAAATTTTAGCCGCTTATCTCGCCGATAATGTGAAATCGCGCTTCCTGCAAAAGGACGGCCGCTATCTGCGCCCCTGGCAATCGCCGCACGGGCGCAGCAAAAGGCCTCCCCACGGCGCGGCCGCCTTCAGCGCCCAGGATTTTCTCATAGCACTTGCGGAAGGAACAAAAACACCAGAGGACATTCCGGTTGCCATCCCGCACCGATTTTCTCGATCCTCGAGGAGTCGAGTTTCGGTAGGAAAGGAATAGTCACTCCGCGATGTTTCTCTACTTCTTACGGCACGCCAGCGCTGGGCAAAGTTTGATTTCCCCGAAGAAAGATGAAAAGCGCGGGCTCGACAAAGATGGCATTGAGCAATGCGGCTACATTGGCCGCGCTCTGGCCGCGCTCGGCGTTCAGGTGGAAATCATCGTCTCCAGCCCTCTGAAACGCGCCACGCAGACCGCCGCCTTGGTGGGCAATGAAATGGGCCACGAAGGCAAGTTAGTGACGGACAATGCCCTCCGTCCGCAGGGTACATTCGCGGATTTTCAGAAGATGCTGGAAAAATATTCGCGCCTGGAATCCGCGATGGTGGTGGGGCACAACCCAAATCTGGGCGAATTTCTAGGACGCGTCGTGTGCGAGGGTGGATGCGAAGCGGTGATCGAACTGAAGAAGGGCGCGGTGGCCAAAGTCGAAATGAGGCGTAATTCAGGCTCGCTTAGTTGGTGTATTACGCCTCGCATTCTGCGCACCCTTCACACCGCGGCTACGGAAAGTTCGCGGCCGAAGACTTCGCGGAAGTAAGACCGGTCTTTTTCGATCGACCATACCTCTAGATCGACGCTAACCTTTCCCCGGGGACTCAGCTTCATCGAGACTCTTCCGTTGCGCGCCGAAACCCCCACCTTCCCAACCGACTGGCTTCTTCCCATATTCAGAGCGCGGGCGATGCGGAGAAGCACCGACGCTTTCTCCACATTTTCCTGCTCTTCGGGGGTCAGGCCGCTCATCGGCCCATCTCCAGGTGTGGGACGCGACTTGCCTAAATAGCGCGCGATGGAGCCAATGATGCGCCGCTCCTGGGGCGTGTATCCCAGAATTTCAGAGTTCGCGATGATGTAATAGGTATGGCGATGATGGCCGTTGCGGTTCACGTAGTCTCCGACCTCGTATAGCATCGCCGCCGCCGACAGCCACTCGCGATAATCCGGGGGAAGCTGGTGTATGGACTTTAGCGAGGAGAACAACAGCAACGCCGAGTCGCGAACGTGCAAGGCATGCTGCAAGTCGACGCGGTAATGTTCCACCGCGCGCTTGATCGACTCCCACCGTTCCGACTCAATGGCGCGGCCCGATCTCGTGCTGCGATCGTAATCAGCCGCCATCTGGGCCAGGATGCCGTCGCGCAGCCCCAACGCCGAGTAGCGAAAGCCGGGAAGGTGGCAGCGCTCCAGTAACTCCGCATAGGCCACTGCTCCCGCGCAGATAATTTCGGCGCGGCGCGGACCGATCCCTGGAACCCTTTTTCGCTGCTCCAATGTCAGGCGCGAAATCTGTTTGGCAATGCGGCGGGTCGTCTCTCGCGTAACGTAGGTTGCTGGACGCGTCTTTCGAGCGCCCGCCAGATGGCTGCCTATGCCGGCCAGAGCAGCGGCGGTTCCGGAGGTGGCGATCACGGCGCCGACGCGCGCTGCCTTGATCCGATTTTGAA
>JBAVAA010000468.1:0-3214 GCA_049585515.1 Terriglobales bacterium
AGCATGCCCTTCACTCCGAATTCCAATGCCCAGGTAACACAGGTTCGGCTTGCTCTGCAGTACACCGGCAATGGAGGAGACTTGTTTTATGTCAGCATCTATGCGGACTCGGGAGGGAATCCGGGAACGTTGCTGGCGGGCCCGGTGACACTACGCAACCTCCCTCTCTTCGGAACATGCTGCACCCTTGCCATCGCGAAGTTTGACGAGCCTCTTGCGGTCACTGGTGAAACCAGATATTGGGTGGTTGCTTCAACACCTACTTCGGGGAAGGGTTCCGACGCCTGGGGCTCTTGGGATTGGGTTTACCAGGACGGCATTCCACCCGTGTGGCTTTCTGATCTTCCCTTCGAGTTCCCTGGTTCCCATTCATCCGCCTTCGAGGTGCTCGGTACAAATGAGTAATGAAGGTAAAGGTTGAGGCTGGATTCACAACAAGAGAATCAGCGGGCCCTCGATTCCATGGATCAAAATTTGAAGTTCAAAGGAAGAATGTGGAGGAAATCGTGAAAAAAGCTTTGCTGTTGGTATGCTGCTTCGCACTTTGCAACCTGACGCTCCTTGCCCAGACGGGAAAGGAATCTCGAGTTGGCCACACGGACAGGTCACCGGTCTACGTGGCACCGGATGGTTCGTCGGGTTGGCAAACGATCTTCAGCAACCTCGGACCGCCCTCCGACGCCTACATCGACTCCTATTGGTCAGTCGATTTCGCCCAGCAGGTGGGCATGGCCTTTACTCCGACTGCCGACGCCCATGTCACCCAAGTTCAGGTCGCGGTCGAGCACTTCGAAGGACCAAAGGTGATGTATGTTCAGATCTTTTCTGACTCGGGCGGATTTCCGGGCACCCTGCTGGAGGGACCTGTGCAGGTGACCAAGATACCGGCAGGCGGAACATGCTGTGGCCTCGCCACCGCGGACTTCCTTCCGCTTCAAGTCTATGGTGCTCAGCAATATTGGGTGATTGTTACAACACCTTTTGTCGGGCCGGGAACCAACTTCTCCGGTGGCTGGTACTGGGTTAACCAGGGGACAGCCCCGCCGTATTCCGGTAATACCGGGTCCGGATGGAGTGAAGGACCCACGTTAGCAGAAAGCGCCTTCCAAGTGCTCGGTACGTGGGATGCGACCGTCATCACCGGCGATATAACCCGCGACAAATAGGTCATCATCAGATTCCGGTTCTCCGGGATCGAATGCATCTGAAACTCGCGACTGTAAGCCCAGACCTCCGCAGAAAAACAAGAACAGCAAGGCCTGCGGAGGCTTGGGGCCGGTTTTCTTGCGGGCAGTTCCATGTGTTCATCGATTGTAAACCCCGCCAGGGATTAACCCAAAACAGGCATTATTGGCGTTCAACTCCTCAGAGCTGGGTGTTTTTCGCAGAGCTCAATCCGTTCCTTTTCTTATCGATTGACAGCGGCTTGCCCTTTACGTCGATCGGCGAAATCGCCCGTCCAGTACACAAAGTGCTTGAAAGTCACAACCCAATCGACATATAATTCGGCTCTTCTCCGATAGTGCAGTCGGAACGATGTAGTTCGGTTGCCAAAGAAAAACGTTGATCGCACTCGGCAACGTTCGCGGTAGATCGCTGGGCCCCTACATCACAATGTTGAAGTTCAAGTAACAATCTGGAGGAAATCGTGAAAAGAGCCTTGTTGTTAGTATGCCTCTTCGCACTTTGCAACCTGACACTCCTTGCCCAAACGAGAAGGGTTCCTCAGTATGCTCATGGCAATGACAAGTCAAAAGTCCACGTCGCGCCGCAGGCAGTCCCTGCGCATTTGCAAAAAATCTTCAGCAACCTGGGACCAAATCAATACGAACTCTACGCTGACGATTGGACTTGGTATGTGGAGGGACCACTCATAGGCGAAGGCCAGCAGTTTACCAGCGTGCCCTTTACTCCGACTGCCAACGCCCAGGTCTCGCAGGTTCGGGCCGCCATCCAGTACTTCTCTGGAGACAAGTTGTTTTATCTGAGCATCTATGGAGACTCGGGCGGGTCTCCGGGGAGCCTGCTGGCCGGCCCCGTGACAGTAACCCATTTGCCCAACTTCGGAACTTGTTGCACCCTGGCGTCCGCCAATTTTGACCCACCCCTCGCGGTCACTGGTGGAACCCAATATTGGGTGGTTGCTTCAACCCCTGCTTCTGGGAAGGGAGCCAACTTCCTAGGGGGTTGGGACTGGATTTACCAGACAGTTCCTCCGGTGTTTTATTACCTGCCTTACATTTACTACGAGGGAGAGGAAGCCGCGCTTTCAGAGCCAGCCGTTGAAGTGCTCGGGACGGTCGATTAACTGAAGAAAGTCAGGCAGGGTTCGCACAGAAAAATGACTGGACCCTCGATTCAATGATCACAATTTGAGTTCAAGGATCAATGTGGAGGAAATCGTGAAAAAAACATTTCTGTTGGTATGTCTCATCGCACTTTGCACCCTGACGGTGCTTGCTCAGACGGGAAAGGAACTTCGGTCTGGCCACACCGACCGCGCGGCCACTCGCTTGGCGCCGAAGGATGGCTCTTCGGGTTTAGCTACCATCTTTAGCAACTTGGGGCCGGCATCTGACCTCTATACCGACTACTACTGGTTTATCGATGAGATTCAGGATGTCGGCTCGGCCTTCACTCCGGCGGCAAATGCTCATGTCTCGCAGGTTCAGGTTTCTGTCCAGCACTTCGCCGGACCAAAGCTTATTTATGTCTGGATCTTTTCCGACTCGGGCGGGTATCCGGACACTATATTGGAGGGTCCGGTGGCGGTAACCAAGATACCCGAGGGGGGAACATGCTGTGACCTTGCCGTCGCCGACTTCCTCCCGCTTCCAGTCTATGCTGGACAGCCATATTGGGTGGTTGTTACAACAGCTATGGCCGGTAATGAGACCAACTTCGAGGGTGGCTGGTACTGGGGTAACCCAGGATTTCCGCCGCCGGTCTCGTTTGATCTGGGGCCGCATTGGTCCAATCGACCCACCTACCAAAATGCTGGCGTCTTAGTGCTTGGCACGTGGGATCCGACCTCACTCGGCTGTGATTAGGTTGTCATCAGATTCCGATTCTCCGGATCCGATGCATCTGAATCAGAACTGTGGGCCCAGACTTCCGCAAGCCAAGGCAGGCCTGCGGAAGTTTGGGCCGGTTTTTGCTCGCATCTCGCCGTCAAGAAAACCAGCTCTTGCATACCGCTGCCATCACTTTAGTT
>JBAVAA010000469.1:0-8547 GCA_049585515.1 Terriglobales bacterium
CGTTCGTGTCTCGCCGCCGCATAGTCTCCGTGATACAGATCGCGCCGCAATTGCCTGCGATTATGCGCAATCCTCGCCTCATCGCGCCGGATATCGCGCCGGTCACGCCAGCCATCTTCCGCAAACAGAGTTCCCGCACCCAGTCCGAGTATCAGCAGAACGCCAGCTATCATGCGTTTCATAATCCGTTTTCCTTTCGATTACGACTGCGGATCTTACCGCCGGACCCGCGCTTACTGAATGCAAACCCGCCTTCAGAATTCAAGTTGCGCGAGGCCAACATATACAATTCTTTACGAGATCGTCGACCCCAGATTTCAGCACGACCGTCTAACAGAATAGGGGGAGTATTTATGCGAACCTATCTCACGCTCTTCACGCTGGCATTGGCAACTTCCTTCGCTCTGGCTCAAGATCCGGGCATGCAGGCCGCGCAGCAAGCTTCCCAGCAGGCGACACAGGCCGCGCAGCAGGCAGCCCAGCAGGCGAACGACCAGATGATGCAAGCATCGCAGCAGGCGAATCAGATGATGATGCAGAACGCAATGCAGGCGGCGTCGGACACGCCGCCGTGCTCTCGTTGTTACGCGGCCAAACCGAAATTCTCCGTAAAACCCGGCAAGTATTCTTCCGTTGTGACGTTAAAATTAAGAGATTCAACCCGCGGCGCTGTGATTTACTACACGACGGATGGATGGACGCCGACCGCGGCGTCAACTCGATACATCGGTCCGATCACCATCGCTTCGACGACCACGCTGCAGGCCATTGCCATCTCTCCGTACGGAGGCCGCAGTCGGGTCGCTACTGCCGTCTACACGCTGAACGGAGTGCCCGCCGCCGCGCCTGTGGCACAAACGGCGGTCGCGGCTCCGAATATGCTTCCGAACTCGGCGCCAGCGTCCTCCGCGCCGGCGAAACTCTTGCTGGCACGGGGCACGCCAGTCCCTTTGGTGTTCGATTCCGGTGTAAATTCCAAGACAGCCGATGTGGGTGACAAAATTCCCTTGACGCTGGTTGAGAACCTGAAGGTCGGGGACACGGTTGTAGTCAAGAAGGGAACACCTGCGGTTGCAACCGTCACTAAAGTTGACAAGACGGGAATGGGAGGTGCTCCGGGCGAAGTCTTTTGTCAGATAGACTCGCTCCAAGCCGGCGGCGTTGTTATTAAACTCCAAGGCACCGCCGCGAAGGAGGGACAAGATAAAGTAGGGAAAGCGATTGGCCTTATGTTCGTCCCGGTCGTTCCCGTCGGCGTGTTTGTGCATGGCAAAGACGCGGAAATCAAGCAGGGTGCGCCGTTCACCGCATTCGTAGATGCTGATACTTTGCTATCGTCTGCGAATTAGAGTGGACGAGAGGCGCGTTCCTCGATCATCGCATCGCGCGGTTACAGTATTGGTGAGGCGATCTTAGACGATTCGGGGTTTCCCTTTGGGTCGATCCTTGACCGGGATCACGAACTTCAATCCCGACCAGACGTCGGTGACCGCGCAGACCTTGATATCGACCAGTCCAGCATCCAATCCGCTTTGGCGAACTACATCTCCCGTGAGGTCGGTGGCGACGCCTGAACTTTTTTTTGGCCAGGAGATCCAGAGCATACCGGCGGGTGCCAGTGCCTGCCTGGCTAGCGACAATTCGAGTTCCAGCCCAGCGCGCGATTTGGCGAAGAAGAAAATGAAATCGAGGTCTTTGCTGGTCTTGATGTTGTCGCGTTCGACCCGGCATTTGTCGAAAGCACTGCTGAGGCTGCTTCGGACGTCCCCAGGTACATGCAGCAAAGCCGCTCGGAAGCCGTCCTTGATACCCAACTTTTTCGCCAGCGGAGTTCCCGAATATCCAGGCATAACGAAAAGCGCTGAAGACAAACAACTGAGAACTGACAACTGACAACTGGTGCCTACTGCTTCGGAGCGTAGTATCCCTTGCGGGTGCGGACCTTCAATCCCTTTTCCTGCGCCACGACTTGAATGGTGCGATAGCGTCCATCCGCCACGAAATTCGCCGGTTTGTAGGCCACTGCGTACTGGCTGCGCAACTCCTCTTGTATCGAGACAAATGCGTCCGACATTTCCCGCATCTGGAAGGGAAAAAACGCCCGCCCGCCGGTCGCATCCGCGATGCGTTCCAACACCTTGTCGCCATTGCCCTTCATGCCGCTGATGTTGGTGCTGATGCTGTAAACGATCACGTCCGCGCGCTGCGCCATTTCAATGGCTTCCTCGCGAGTGACGTGGCTCAGGTTGTCTTCGCCGTCGCTGAGCAGAATGATGGCGTTGCGCACCGGTTTCGTCTGTTCCTGCTTCATGATCTTGTCGCGGCAGGCGTAGTAAATCGCGTCGTACATCGCGGTGCCGCCGCCCGACCGCAACATGCGGACGCCGGCGGAAAGATGCTCGGTGCTATCGGTGAAATCCTGCGTAACTTCCGGAGTAGCATCGAAGCCGACAACGAACGCCTTGTCATAGCCGGGCCGGATGATGGAGTTCAGGAACTCGATGGCGGCGTCCTGCTCGAACTTGAAGCGGTCGCGCACCGAGTTGCTTGCGTCCACCAGCAATCCCACCTGAAGAGGCAGATCGGTCTCGCTGCGGAAGCTGCGCAGTTCGGCTGGCTTTTGATCGTCGATCACTCTGAAGTCATTGCTCTTCAGATCCTTGATGTAGTGCCCGTGCCGGTCGGTCACGGTGAAGACAACGCGAACTTCGTTGACCGTCGCCTTGAGTGTGGCGACGGAATCATCGTCGGCGGGGGAATCGGACTTAGCCTGATTCGCGGGTTGTGCTGGAGGCTGTCCTGCCGGCGCAGGTGCCGCCGGACCCTGTGTCTTGCCGTCAGGCGGAGCATTTGTTTTGGTCGGCGAATCCTGCGGCGCCGGCGTGGAAACAGGCGTTGTCGCCTGGCCCATCAGCGAGCCAGCCAGTCCGCAAGATGCAACGAGAAGCAGAAAAATACGCAATTTCATCGGAACAATTACTCGGGGTTTGCTTTCCTTTATTATAGCCCGCAGCCCAGCTCCCGCTCCCGTAAAGATTCTTATAGAGACGGCAAGCCGCGTCTCTATACCGAGGCGTTGCCGGACGCGGGTTCTCGCCGGGGACCTTCCTGCCGCGCATTCTCCAGGCTACGGAGCAGAGCCTCAAGTTCCGCAGGTAACGGCCGTGAGAACTTGAGAGGCTCATTTGTCCGCGGGTGGGTCAACTCGATCGTCGCCGAATGCAGAAAGTTTCGATCCAGCGTCAGAGTCGCGGGCATACCTGCCGCCCGCCGTTTATTCGACTGCGACCGCAATTCGCCGGGCGCACCATAGAGCGCGTCGCCCACTACCGGATGTCCCAGCGACGACATATGCACGCGAATCTGGTGCGTGCGTCCGGTCTCGATTTTGACTTCGACCAGCGCAAACTTGCCGTAGGGCGAATCGATCTTTCGCCGCACCGCGTAGTGACTAACCGCCGCACGGCCGCCGAAGCCGCGAGTTGTCATACGTGTGCGTTTTTGCGAGTGGCGGCTGATCGCGCTTTGAATCGTGCCGCGATCCTGCTTCGGCCAGCCATGGACCAGCGCAATGTAAGTCTTGTGCACCTCGCGCCCGCTGAACTGCTTCGCCAGGCGGTGGTGCGACTCATCGTTTTTTGCTACCACCATCAGCCCGCTGGTGGCTCGATCCAGGCGGTGCACGATCCCCGGCCGCAGTTCGCCGCCCACTGCGGACAGCTTTGTGAAGTGATGCAGCAGCGCATTGACCAGCGTTCCGCGGTTGCGCGCATCGTCGGTCGCGCCCGCACCCGCATGCACCATCATGCCCGCGGGCTTGTTGACGATCGCCAGGTCGTCGTCCTCATAGACGATGTCTAGCGCAATCTCTTCCGCAATGGCACGCAGCGGGGGAGCGTGCGGCGGGCCGGTAACCGTAATCTCCTCGCCTCCCTTAAGTCGCAGCGATGCTTTCGCCGCTGATTGATTTACCAGTACCTCACCCTTCGCGATGAGTTGCTGCACGCGGGCCCGGCTGATCTCGGTTTCATTGGCCCCAGAAAGTTGCGTGGCCAGGTATTGGTCGAGGCGCTGTCCAGCAGCTTCTGGGGATGCGGTCAGAGTGAGGGGAAAGGAGGGCATTCAGCACTCAGCATACAGCCAGCAAGCGGAGTTGAGTGCCGCAACCGGATGGGGAAACCCAGCGGCAAGAGCCGAATCTCGAAACAAGCTTCTTATAGCGGAGTTGAAAAGTGGGTGCGAGAACTCAGTCGTCCCTACGGGACTTGAATCATTTCTCCCACTTTACCCAGCGCTGAAGCGCTGGGCTAATTTAGGCTGCCCCTCCGGGGCTGGGTTCTATGCCGCTTCCTCCGGCCGGATTGCCCGCAAACGAGTTCTCACGACACCTTAACCGCTGGGCCACCCAAAATCACACCAAGTTGGACTGTTAGAGCGGCGAGCCCGATTTCTGAGTTCTAAGTGCTGCAGGCTGAGTGCTGCTCTTCAGCCACCAGATCAATCCTCCGCCAATGACCAGCAGAATCGCAATCAATTGTGTTCCCGACATCAGGCCGCCGAAAACTTCGCCGCGTCCTGGATCGTCCCGTAGAAATTCAATGAAGTAACGTTCGATTCCGTACAGGATCATGAAGGTGGCCCATATCTGTCCATCGAACTTCTTTCGCTTGAATAACCACATCAGCAGCAGAAAATTAAAAAACTCGGCCGCAGCCTCGATCAGTTGCGTGGGCTCGATCCTGACGCCGAGCGGAGTTCCACTCACCTCGTGCGCCAACGGATTGGTGAAGATAACGCCCCAGAAGTGATTGGTCGGTTTGCCGTAACAGCAGCCGGCCGAGAAACAACCGAAGCGTCCGAGGACGTGGCCAAAGGCCACTCCGGGAGCGATGCCATCCATCGTGCGCAGCGCCGGCATGTGATGGCGCCGCATGTACCAGATCCCCGCGATGAGAGCGGCAATCAGTCCGCCGGAAAATACGCCTCCCGCCTGCAGCGTGTTCAGGCTGAAAATCTCTTGCCAATGGTTGGTGTAATAGCTCCAATCGTTGATGATGTAAAGAACCTTCGCCCCGATGATTCCGGCAAGCACCACGAGGATGCCAAGATTCCAGGCATCGTCGCCGTTGATGCCTTGTTTCTCGGCATTATGGACGGTGATCCAAAGCCCGATCAGCACACCCGAGGCGACCAGCACACCATAGGTGGGCAGGTAGAAGCTGCCAATGTGAAAAAGTCTTGGAAACACGTTAGTTTGGATGCTAGCAGAAAAAGAAAGGAATCAGGCGACAGGTCGCAGGTGGCAGGAAAGGCAAGGTAGGTACGCTTTTCCTGTCACCTGCGACCTGACCTGAACTGACAAGCCGACCCACTGGGCCGTGTGGTGGGCCGAGAATGAACCCGTCTCAGACGGTGGGAACCCGCCGCGACCCATTAGGCTTTTCCGCATGGCGGAACATAGCACACAGGATCTTTTTGCGAGTCGAGTCCCCGTTCATTCGGCATTGGTTCAAAAATCGGTTACCACCAACACCAACTTGGCAGGTCGGCTTTCACCTAGGATGCTAGGAAACCGCGAACGGATTCGCAAGAGGAAAATACAAAATAGTTGGCAGAAGGTTTGCTACAGATTAGGGCCGTGCATTTTCGGAAATGAACGTCAGGTTACGATCGATTTCAACGGCGAGGGAATAACTTGCGCTTCGTATCAGCGTTTCCTATCGGGATCTCGCTTTAGCCAAATCATAATTTGCTCAAATGAGAAGCCCGTCAGCCCGTGCGCCGAGTATCCTGCAAGACTTCGTCCAGCGCGCTTGCCAGTTTGCTCGCCCGCTGCCGCGCTTCGGGCGAAGGCGCTTCGAGCCGCCGGCGCAACAGATGATATTCATCTGCAATATTCAACGCCGCCAGCACCGCGAGCCGCACTGAATCGACGGTTGCCGTCTGTTCCGAAACCGCGCGCATCTTGCCATCGACGTACTCGGCCAGCTTGACGATGTAGTCGGCGTCCGAGCCGCGCAGATTATAAACCTGGTCGAAGATTTCGACGCGCACGCTTCCGTTCGCGCTGGTCAACACATCGGTCGGAGGCTCTTTACTCGCTGTAGCCATGTCACTCCTTGACATATTACTTCGGCATATCACTTCCGGCTAGAACGCTACGGACGAAACTGAGTCACCGTTCAGCTTGCCGCCTGTTCATGTGTCAGCGCTTCCATCTGGCTCAACATTTTCTCCACCCGGCCGCGGATGTCCTCGCGGTCCTTGCGCAGTTGCACCAGTTCGCGGCGCATGGCTTCATTTTCTTCCTCGCGCTCCTCCAGTTGCTCGCGCAGCCGCTTCGCATCGCGCTCGGCGGTGGCCCGCGCCTCTTTGGCGACCTTGTATAACTCTATGGTGCGATAAACCTTCTCTTCCAGCGCCTGAAAATCTTCGGCAGGAACCTGCGCAGATACCTCTTCCGCGGTTTTCACAGACATGGGGAACTCGCTTTCGGGAAATGTTGCAGCGTTGAGGCGAAGTATAGCGCAGTTGGCTGTGGAAACGCCGCTACTTTTGCCGGCATTAGTACCGAGATCATCACCACAAATCCCTATAGGCGCGATCGCAGCTTTTCCAGCCGTCGCGCCGCCTCATCCAGTGTCTCAGGCTTCTTGCAGAAGGCGAAACGTACCTGTTGGGATCCGTCCTTCGGATGCTTGTAGAAACTAGATCCCGGGACGCAAGCGATCCCGATATCCTTTACCAGGTAAGCTGCAAATTCGACATCGTTCGCGAATCCGAACGCGCTGATGTCGGTCATCACGTAATACGCTCCCCGCGGACGATAACAAAGGAACCCGGCTTTCTCCAGCGCCGGAATCAGATGGTCGCGCCGCGTGCGGTACCGGTCGGCCAGTTCGCGATAATAGCTGGCAGGCAGGCTCAGCGCTGCCGCTCCCGCCTCCTGTAAAGGCGCAGGCGCGCCCACGGTCAAAAAGTCGTGCACCTTGCGGATCGCATTCGTGATCGCCGGAGGCGCAACCGCCCAGCCCACGCGCCATCCCGTCACGCTGTAGCTTTTCGATAGTCCATTGATCGTGATCGTGCGTTCGCGCATGCCATCCAGCCGCGCAATCGAAATGTGCTCGGATCCGTCATAAAGAATGTGCTCGTAGATTTCGTCGGTAATGGCCAGCACGTTGTACTCGACGCACAAGTCGCGAATCAGTTCCAGTTCCCTCCGGCTGAATACTTTGCCAGTCGGGTTATTGGGCGTGTTAAGGATGATGGCCTTGGTTTTAGATTCATTGCTCTGATGTTGGCCGGTCTTGTGTTGAAACGCCTCGCGCAATTCCTGTTCATCGAACGTCCACTCGGCGCCCGCCACCTGTGGCGGACGCAGACTAACAAACCGCGGCTTGGCCCCGCTCAGAATCGCGTCGGGCCCATAGTTCTCGTAGAAGGGCTCGAAGACCACGACCTCGTCGCCCTTGTTGCAAACCGCGAGCAGCGTGGCGATCATCGCTTCAGTCGATCCGCAGCAGACGACAATTTCTTTTTCCGGATCGACCTCGATGCCCTGCCACACCTGCATCTGCCGCGCAATCGCATCCCGCAAGCTCTTTGCCCCCCAGGTGATGGCGTACTGATTCACGTCGGCGGCAATCGCTTCCTGCGCCGCGCGCTTGATCTCAGCAGGCGCGGGAAAATCCGGGAACCCCTGCGCCAGATTGACGGCGTTGTGTTGCATCGCCTGCCGGGTCATCTCGCGAATTACGGACTCGGTAAAATGCTCAACCTTGTCAGAGAGAAAATGCTTCGGATGCGAGGAAACCTGTGTCATGGAAAGCAAGGCTAGCACAAGAAATGCCCGCGTAGGGACAGCCGCCCTCGGCTGTGTAGAGGGACCATTGCGGGTGTGGGAACGTTAGCCGCGCGGCTCAACGGCAGACTCAGCGCGCATCGGCCTCACTCGCGCGCCGAGTAGGCTGGCTCTGGCGCTGGGCCGGCCGCTGGGCCGATTCCTGGGTCAGATTGAAGGCTGTGTTTACCAAGCCAACGTGAGAAAAGGCCTGAGGAAAATTCCCCAACTGGCGTTTGGCGATTGGATCATATTCTTCGGATAGAAGACCGACATCGTTCCGAATATCCAACAGCCGTTCGAACATCCCCACTGCGTCTTGATGGCGGCCCTGCAACTCGTAATTGTCCGCTAACCAGAATGAGCAGGGCAGAAACGTTCCTTCTCCATGGGGCATGCCGTCCACGGCGGGATCTTGCGTATACCGTCCGACAAAGCCATTCTCCATGAGATGAGTTTCGATGGCCTTAACCGTGCCGATTACACGCGGATCGTCCGGCGGAAGAAAGCCAACCAGCGGCATCATCAGGAGGCTGGCATCGAGATGTTTGTCACCGTAATACTGCACAAAGGAATTCAGATTCGCATCGAAACCCTGCCGGCAAACCTGCTCATGAATGGTCTCGCGAAGTTGTTTCCATCGAGAGACATCGACGGTGAACCGGCCCATCTCCGACATCTTAATCAGGCGGTCGACCGCGACC
>JBAVAA010000470.1:0-3052 GCA_049585515.1 Terriglobales bacterium
GAGCGGGACAAGGTATTTGCGACGCTGGAGAGCGGAAAGAAGGTTCGGGGCCAGGCGTTGCTTTACACGATCGGACGGCAAGCGAACAGCGACAAGTTGAGAATTGAAGCAGCGGGTCTGACCGCCGACGCGCGTGGCAAGCTGGCGGTGAACGAACATTTTCAGACTGCGGTGCCTCACATTTACGCGGCCGGGGATGTCATTGGCTTTCCGGCACTGGCCAGCACCTCGATGGAGCAGGGGCGACTGGCGGGTTGTCACATGTTCGGCAAGCCCAGCCGGATGATCCCGAATCTGATTCCCTACGGCATTTACACGATCCCGGAAATTTCCATGGTGGGCGCGACCGAGGAAGAGCTTACGCGTAACCGGACTCCGTATGAGAGCGGTCTGGCGCGCTACTCGGAACTGGCGAAAGGGCAGATGCTGGGCGACGATCAAGGGCTGCTGAAGATTCTGTTCGATCCGGATACGCTCAAGCTGCTGGGTGTACATATTATTGGGGATCGGGCGGCGGAGATCGTCCACATTGGACAAGCGGTGCTGACCATGGGCGCGAGCATCGAATATTTCCGCGATACGGTATTCAACTATCCCACGCTGGCGGAAGCCTATAAGGTGGCGGCGCTCGACGGGCTGAATAAACTCTGATCGAAATCCAATAATCTCATTTTGGATGAACCTGCGAAGGCGTGTTTCATCCGGAGTTCTTAGCGTCATTGTTATCAGTAGTTTGGGATTCGCACATTTAGGACTTGCGTCGCGCAACCCTCGCAGTTATTTCCCGTCCTTGCTAAGTTAAGAGGTTAAAATAGTGGATTCGGCCCTGTGTCCGGGTGCGAGCCGGAGAATACTGCCGCAGAACCCCGATACTAGTTTGAGAAGCTCGTGGAACCTGTGAACAATCTCGAAGCAAGGGTGGGCATGCCCTTTGATGGCACGGCGTCGGTGACAACGGCCTCGATTCCGCGCATCGTTCCTGCCGTCACCCCGGCAGGTGCTTCGCCGCCTCGCCATTCTCGGCCTTCGTCGCCGGTTTACTGGCGGGTGGAGGGAAGCCTGCTGGAGCTGACCACGGTTCGGCCGATCGCTTTCTTTACATGGAACAGCCAGACGTTTATCGCGCGGGCGGTGCGGCGGAGCCTGGTGCTTCTAATGGCGTTGCTGCGGCCATTTTTGTATGCGGCGAACCGCGTTGCCGCTACTCGAATCGTCCACGCCGTGCTCCGCGGGATTACGCGCGACCGGCTCGATCTGCTGGGCGAAGAAGAATTCGAGTACAAGCTCAAGCCGCTTCTCAAAGAAGAAGGAGTCCGGCAGTTGAAGGCGTTACAGGAGACGGGCGCTGACGTAGTGTTAGTGAGCCAGGGGTTGGAGCACGTGATGCGCCCGCTGGCGCGACACCTGGGGGTGCGGTGGATCATTGCGAACCGGCTTGATTTCCGCGATGGCGTGGGGACGGGACGGTTACTCAGCCCGGTGATCCGGCCGCGGGGATTGTTTGCGCGGATTCGAGAAGCAGGTCCGGATGGGCAGCAGAGCCCTGCACGATGGGTATGCGCGCTTGGTTTGCGTGGTCCCAAGGCTCTGGCTTCGGCGATTGTGCCGACGGTGCGGGCGGAGACGGCGCGGGTCCGTCCCATTGTCTATTTCGACGAGAAACGGCATCCGGCGGTTTTTTCGGTGCGCCAGGCGCTCAACGGCAGGCGCGCGTTGCTGATCGGCGTGACCGGATTCATCGGCAAGGTCTGGCTGGCGAATACGCTGATGGATCTGTGCCCCAACGGGCCAAAACCGGGCCCATTGGGGGCTCCGATTCTGCCAGAGATCGGGAAACTCTATTTGCTGATCCGGCGGCAGAAGTCGAGTTCGGCGCAGAAGCGTTTTGAGAAGATGATTGAGGGATCGCCGGTTTTTGATCCGGTGTTTGAAAAATACGGCGACCGGCTGGGCACGCTGCTGGCGGAAAAAATTGAGGTGGTGGAGGGGGATGTTTCACAGCCTGGCCTGGGACTGGACTCAGAGACGGACGCCCGTTTGCGTGCGGACCTGGATCTGATCATCAATAGTTCGGGTTTGACGGATTTTAATCCCGATCTGCGGGATGCGCTTGCCGTGAATGTGGATTCGACGCATCACCTGATCGAGTTCATTCGAGCGTCGGATCACGCCGCATTGCTGCACCTCTCTACCTGCTATGTCGCCGGACAGCGTGATGGACGAGTGGGTGAGCGGATGCGTCCGAACTACACGCCGTTGCACCTGAAGGACTTTGATGCGGAAAAAGAATGGCATCGCCTCCATGAGCTGGTGAAATCGGCGGAAGCGCGCGTGGAGGGTCCGGAGATCACCGAGGAATTGAGGAAACAGGCACTGGGAAAGGAGCACGCGGCAAGAGGGCTAAGCGGGGCCGCGCTGGAAAACCAGATCCGCAAGAACCGTGTGCGCTGGTTGAAGAATTATCTTACGGAAGAAGGGACTCGGCGCGCGAAAGAGTTGGGTTGGCCGAACACTTACACCTTCGCCAAGAGCCTGGCGGAATCCCTGATCGCGAAATATGGAACGGGGCTGCCGATTGCAATCGTGCGCCCAGCGATTGTCGAGACATCGGTGGCGAAGCCATTTCGCGGATGGAATGAGGGGATCAATACTTCGGCTTCGCTTTCGTATTTGCTGGGGACGGCATTCCGGCAGCTACCTTCGAACGAGCGCAAGCGGCTCGACATTATTCCGGTAGATGCGGTGTGCGCGGGGATGACGCTGATTGGCGCGGCGCTGGTGGAGCGCCGGCATGATCCTTTGTATCAACTGGCGACTTCGGTAACGAATCCTTGCGATATGGGGCGGTCAATTGAACTGACGAGCCTCGGCCATCGACGCCATTATCGGGCGCAGGAGGGGCTGGAGTACTGGCTGCGGTTGCGAATGGATGCAATTCCGGTTTCGAAAGAGCGGTACAACCGGATGTCGGCGCCGGCGCAGAAGATGATTATCAAATCGATTCAGCGCGCGATGTCTTCGCTGCCGTCTGCCATGACGAAGCCACTGGCAA
>JBAVAA010000471.1:0-3005 GCA_049585515.1 Terriglobales bacterium
GGTTACATTGGTATCCAGCCGGGTACGTTCGACAAGGTTTGTGTCGGCAACGGATTTGGCAAACGCACGCATGTCTTCTTCGGAGCAATTCTTCCCGGTCTGTTCCTGGAACAACTCGGCGATTTGCTGGTAGGACCGCTGGCCATTGAAGAGCTGTAGCGCCGTCCACTCGTCGGGCGTGATCCGATAGTAGCAATCCGACTTTGGCTTCATCAGGATGACAGTGGGAGTCCCAGCCTCAATATGCTCGCGTGCGATCAGCGTGCGCTCCATCTTCGGCAGCTGTTGCAGCTTCCTCTGTGCGTGCACTTCAGGAAGAGCAACGTCGAGGGCTCGGATGATGTTCATCGCGGTTTCGTAAAACGAACATTCGCGGTCATTCCGGGGCGCAACCCGGCGGCAGGTCCCGTAATCTCCGCCAGCACTTCAATGGTTCCGCTGGATGGATCGATCACTGGACTGATCTGAATGACTTTCGCGGTGTGGTTCACACTTGGAGAATCAATCGAAACAACTTCGATGCTTTCGCCATTTCGGATCGCGCTCGCGTATTGTTCCGGCAGGGTGAACTTTACCCGCAACGGAGCCGTCGCCGTCACCCAGAACAGGCGGTCTCCGGAGGCGACCCGTTGGCCAAGCCGGACGTAGCGGCGAGCCACCACTCCCTCGAACGGGGCCGTGATGTGGGTCTTTTCCAGTTCGAGTTCCAGCGAGCGTATAACGTCCTGCTGATGCGCGTAGTTTTGCCGCTCCCGCTCCAGTTCAAAACGATCGGCGACCACTTTGAACTCCGCGTGATCCAGCTGTTCCTTGGTCAAGATCTGCGCATCCCACATCTTTCGCGCGCGGCTCAGGTCCGCTTCCAGGACATTCACGTCAGCTTCCCAATTTTTTACGTCTGCCGCCAGAGCCCGCAAATTGGCTTGAGCAGCTTCAAGATCGGATGCCAGTTGGCGGTCATCTAGTTTGGCGAGAAGATCGCCCTTGCGCACCATCTTTCCCGTGTCCGCGAGAATCTGAGCGACCACTCCGTCGCGTAGTGCGGTGACATCCAACTGGTTTTCGACCACGATCGGTCCCGACGACGTGATCGTATTCCCCGCGGCATCTTCGCTTGAGGCAGCGATTGCCGCAGGAGGTGGCGTGGCGTTCGCCGCGGGTGCGCCCGCCGCGTTGCCATTCGCAGACCCCGAACTGCATCCGCTGGCTGCAACTATAACAACCAGCGCGACGATCACCATTACCGAGATGCGACTCATGACTACGACTCCTGCCCCAATGCTGCGGGCTCTTTCACCAACCAAACCACGACCATAGTTTGGACCAGATCCACATCGCAGGGCGGCGCAACAAGACGAAACCGGCTGGACGCCAACCCGACGACACCTTTCCTCGCCCCTGCATCCCGGAGCGAATCAAGCCCTGCGGGTTGAACACATTGACCCGCGCGAAAAACACCCGGCTGTCCCCCTGCGGCTGGCCGGTCGGGCTGACGACGGTGACTGTTCCTTTAAACGTATGCGTTGGGAAGCTGTCCAACTTGATCGATGCGGCATTCCCCATTCTAAGCAGGGCCACTTCCTCCTGGTCGACGGAAATGTCCACGAGCGCGGCCGAAGTGTTGACGATTTGCGCCAGAGTGTCCCCCTTCGACAAGTGCCGGCCGACGTAAGTTTCCAGGTGCGGCGTGGCTACGATTCCGTCTATCGGAGAGCGCAGACGGGTCGCCTCCAATCGTTGCCGCGCACGTTCGGCTTCCGCCGCCCAGTATTCCGACTGGACTCGTTGTACACCGGCTTCACTGCCGGCATTGGCCGCCAACGACCGATTCATTTCGGCCGACGCCTCACGGTGTTTGGCTTCGGCTGCAGCCAGCGCGGAACGGTAGTCCCAATCCTGCAGTTCCGCCAGCAATGCACCCTGCTTCACCAAATCTCCTTCTTTCACATAAACTGCCCGCACCACGCCCTCCACGTCCGGTTGGATCAGAGCAGTGCTCTGCGGCGCCACGGTTGCGTCTCCTACAACCCGCAGGGGCATAGGAAATATGGCAAGAAACAAGACTACGGCGGCCGCCATAATCACCGACATCGTCCGGCGCCGCTTTTCCAGCGCCATGAATTTCTTCTTCCGCTGCAGGATCGGTGCCAGGACGCCGATGAACGGCACTTCGCGATAGAGTTCAGCGTTGCGAACCGCCACTGTCACCTGTGCGGCCAATATGCGGATCATCTCCAAGTGGGCTTCGGTCAAGAAGTCGGGATCCGGACTTTCGAACGACAGCATGCCCACTCGTCCCTGGTCGTCAATCAGCGGCAACGCGTAGAACGCGTGCATGCCAGTACGGCTGAAGTACTCCGCGAACTTGGCTTGGGTTTCTTCGCGCTCCGACTCGATTGTGTCGCCGTGCTGGATTATGTGGATTTCGTCATCCGCCAGCGCAGCCCATTCCAGCAAGTCCCTGAGGCGGCCCACGTCGATGTCGCCCGGCCGGATCTCCGTCACATCCGAGACTGCCCGCACCTGCAGTTTCCCCCGCTGCTCCAGAGCGATCGCAGCGCGATCGTAGGGAACAACTGCTTTGGTGCCATTGACCACGGTTTGCAACACGCTCTCTAGGTTCAGGGTAGAAGTGATTTCCTTGCTAACGGTGACCAGCGTTTCCAGAATCTCTACTTTGCGTTCAGCCTGCAGAAGCCCGGCATTATTCAAGGCAATGGCAACACTCTCGGAAATCGAATTCAGCAGGAACAGGTCGTCTTCATCGAATGGGCTTCCGTCCATTTTGTTGATGGCTTCTATGACCCCAACCTGCTTTTCATGGCTGATCAGCGGGCAAACAATGACCGAAAACGGGCCGCCCTCAACCCGCGACCGACTGCGTTTTGCCAGGCGCTCGTCTTTGTCGTCAGCGATGAGCAAAGGCTCGTTGGAATCGGAAACCGCGGCGATGTAGCCTTCGCCAGTTTTCTGCGACGATCCCACCGCTGCGGTGGGATCGATTC
>JBAVAA010000472.1:0-2618 GCA_049585515.1 Terriglobales bacterium
TTGGTCGAAGCCGCACTTGTGCGTAAGCCAGGAGTCGATCTTGGTCTGTTTGACGAACTTGTTTACTAGGTATCCGCCAATGCCGCCGAAACTCAATCGCAAGCGCGCACTGTTTGTCCTGACGAAGATCGACGAGATCTTGGCCTGGGAACGGCAGAAAGACGCGGAACGGGATACTCGCTTTGTCGAGCTCGGCAGGTATCTGTGCGAGGTACGGGCGGGGCAGTACTGGAGGCTGGAGAACTTGAAGTCGTTTGACGAGTTCCTGGCGAGGCGGTTCCCGGAATCGAGAAGGAAGGCGTACTACTTGATGAGCATCCACGAACACCTGCCGCCGCAGGCGCGGAAGGAACTAAGGGAAATCGGCTGGACGAAAGGGAGGGAGTTGGCGAAGCTGGCGCGGGTGGAGGGTCAGCGCTTCGATTGTGCACCCTGGGTGCACAAAGCCCGCAACATGCCAAGAGAAGAGTTTATACGGGCAGTAGATAAAGAACTGACGGGACGGGAAGAGGAGCCGTCGGAGCTGATCTATTTCAAAGTCTACAAGAGTCAGATTCCGGTCATCGAGCAGGCAATCGAGACGGCAGCTCTAATGCTGGGCACGGACAAATCGCGTGGCTACTGTCTGGAGATGATCTGCGCCGACTTCCTCGCTGGTGCATACCTGGACAATGGCAACCCAGAGATTCTGCTCCATTCGATCTCCCGCTACTATAGGTTTCTGCCGGGCGAACAGCAGCAGGCTTTCCTCGAAAACCTGCGCGAGAAGGCATCCTGACTATGATTCGGCCCAAAGCCGCTTTCTTGCGGCTGGATCCATTGGCCTATGAGAGTCTGCGCCAGCGGATCCTGCGTCGTGACAGCTGGAGGTGTCAATTCTGTGGCACGATGTCGAATCTCGAGGTGCACCACTTAGAGTTCCGCAGCCATTCGGGAGCAGACGTCGAGGAAAACTTGATCACGCTGTGCACCGTATGCCACGCGAAACTGCATCACCGCGAGGCAATGCGTTTGTGTCGGTGATCACCACCTCTCAGTCTCAGTCCTCGTTTTTAACTTGATCCGCCGATTTGTCGCTTTGCTTAGACCAACGGATTCCATTGCCACAGAGCGCCTTACGCGGCGGATGCTTCCGGTCTATTGAGCTCGTTTCAGCGTCCGACTGGAATCACTCACATCGAATCCCGCTGGATGGCTGGTCGATGCAACGGCAATACTGGGTTGTGTCGCCGGAAATTACCACCGGAACAACGACAACGAAAATTCGCGCGCCAGCCTTTTTGCATGGTTCGTGATCTCTCCCAACCTGGGGGCGCTGGAAAAGAAGTTTGCCGAAAAAATTAAGGGCCTAAGCGCAACCGATATTAAGGAATCGAGACCGCAATCTAGGCGGCAGAATCCTTGCCCGCCGTAGTGGGTTCGGGCCGTTCGTCGAACAGAAGCCGACGCAAGGTGCGCAGGTCGTTGAGCAGCCGGCTGCTGCTCTCCAGATGCTGTTCCAGTTTGTCTAACTTGAATTGCACCAGCCGTAGAGCCTGTACACGGCGTTCCGGTTGTTGTTGGGCCGCGCCGAGGTCGCCTACGATTTCGCCCTTGGCTTCCGTGATGGCCTCGACCAGCAGGCGGATGTATTGGTGAGCATTCTCGACGCTGTCGAACGGGCTTTGCGGGGGACGGTCCAAGGGGTCCTCGCGATCGAGAACTAGGGTGCAGGGATGAGATGAATCCGAACGTCGGTGCGATCATACCCAACTTCCCGCAAACCTCCAAGGCGAAAATTAACAATGTGGAACCTTGCCGCCAGTACAAAGTCTTGAAAAGACTATCTCCTGGAACAATGGCCGATGCCGGCTTGCCTGCCCCCAACATTTCTGGATTAGGCATTTTCTGGATTAGTCCAGTGGGTTAGGGGACCATCCGGGACCGCTTGGGATGCGAACTTGGAGGCGGCTTCGCGACTGCGTACCCAAAAGTAACATTGACGTGTTGCTCGCCCTAGGTGTAGATGTTTCTTAGGATAGTTGGCCTCCGAAGTGTGGTCGATTTCCAAATCTCACAGGCTTTTGTGGCTCAAGTTTCGAACCACGGAACGGGAAATATGACGAGTACCAGAACCCTTATAACGATGGTCTGCGCCTTGGCAATGCTCTGCGCTGTCGGCGTTGCGCCTCTTGCGTTGGCACAGAGCGCACCCAGCGCGCCGCCGGTGAAAGTAACTCCCACCGACGCGAAAAACCATGTCGGTGTCCTGGCAACTGTGTGCGGAAAAATTGTCGATGCCCAGATTGGCGATCCCGGCGTAGCCGGCTTCGGCAAACCGGTAACTTTCGATATCGATGAGCCTCGAGCCAATCCGGTGTTCTACTTCGTGACCTTCGGAGCGAAACCCGGTGGCATGGAAGAGGCGCAAGAGTTAATTGATGCCTACAAGGGCAAACAGGTCTGCGTGACCGGCAAAATCAACAAGGGAAACGGCGGCGCCGCGCCATTCATTTTCGCGGTGGATCACACCCAGTTTAAATCTCAAGCCGGAAAATAGTTTGCGGCATGCTTCTTGCCAAATTCAAGACCACGGAACCGGAAAGACGGAACTGAAAATATATGACACGCACAAGAAC